>NZ_WIWL01000167.1:0-68375 GCF_009600105.1 Pseudomonas sp. FSL R10-0056 | reverse complement strand
GCACTCCGCGTGCCAAGCGCAGCGGTCCACGCAGTGGCGCTCCGCGTGACGGCCAGGCCCGTCGCGAAAACCGCCCGGCCCGTGACGATGCCCGTCAAGAGCCAGCGGTTAAAGGCCCACGCGAGAACCAGCCGAAGATCATGCACAAAGAGTCGAAAAGCGATCGCTTCCCGACGCCTGAGCAGCTCGATCAACTGCCGAACCGCCCGCGTGGCGAGAAGCCAGCGCTGCTGACGCGTAACCGCTAAAAATTGTGGGAGCGGGCTTGCTCGCGATTCAGGTACTTCGGGTTAACGGCTGCACCGAGGCAATCCAATCGCGAGCAAGCCCGCTCCTACGACAGCACACAAAAAAACGCCCCGGCTCTCACAAGCCGGGGCGTTTTTTTTAGCCGTTTAAAAGCGCTATTACTTGGCCTTTACGCCTTCCAGCGAGATATCCAGGCTCAGGGTCTGGTCCTTGCTTGGGGACTTGATGCCGAAATCCTGCAGGTTGATGGTGGTGGTCGCGTTGAAGCCAGCACGTTCGCCGCCCCACGGATCCTTGCCTTCGCCGTTGAACGTTGCCTTGAAGGTTACAGGCTTGGTCACACCGTGCAGGGTCAGGTCACCGGTTACGTCAGCTGTGTTGTCGCCAGTCGGCACAACCTTGGTCGACTTGAAGGTCGCTTCCGGGTACTTGCTCACGTCCAGGAAATCTTTGCTGGCGATATGCTTGTCACGTTCGGCGTGGTTGGAAAACAGGCTGGCGGTTTTCAGGGTCACGTCAATCTTGCTGTCGGCAGGTTTGGCTGCGTCCCACGAGAACGTACCGCTCCAGTCCTTGAAAGTACCGTGAATGAAGCTGAAGCCCAGGTGGCTGACTTTCCAGTCGATAAAGGCGTGCTGGCCTTCTTTGTCGATGGTGTAGTCAGCCGCCATGGCCTGACCTGCGGTCAGCATTGCGGTTCCGAGAGCCAGCGCAGCGAGGGTCTTTTTCAACATGCGTTCTATTCCTTTTGAGTTGAGGTTGAGCATCAGGCTTTGCGCCCCAGCATACGGTTCAGGGTCGCATCACGATCGATAAAGTGGTGTTTCAAAGCAACCAGACCATGAAGCCCTGCAAAAATGACCACGGCCCATGCCAGGTAAAGATGCACGACACCCGCTACATCAGCCTGGTCAGGCAGGTTGGAAATCAGTGCAGGGACTTCAAACAGGCCGAAAACCGGAATACCCACGCCTTCAGAGGTGGAAATCAGGTAGCCGGCGATCATCACGGCAAACAAACCCAGATACAAAAAACCATGCCCGAGTTTGGCACCGATTCGTGTTGCACGGCTGTAACTGGCCAGTGCCGGCGGTGCCGGGCTGAACCAGATCCATACAACGCGTAGCAGCATTACAGCGAATAGCGTCAGACCAATGCTTTTATGCAGGTCAGGCGCCTCTTTGCGCCAAGGGCTGTAATAGTCCAGACCGACCATCCACAACCCCAGTGCGAACAACCCGAACACCGCCAACGCAACAGACCAGTGCATGAAGATGCTGACGGCACCATAGCGAGAAGAAGAGTTACGTAGCTGCATGACCAACATCCTGTAGGAACTTGGGTCTAAGACTAATGGTTTACCTATCGATTGAAAGCGCATTTTATTGCTGCAAGCTATCGATAAATACGATCTGAAGCCTGAGAGTCAAACGTTAAGCAAACGTTAACAATATTTGTGTTGCCTGTGGGTGTCCAAGGCCGTCTTTGAATACGGAGTAAACGTAATAGGTTGTTACACGCCTGCGCATTGCATAGGCTTGCACTCTTGTTTGCCCGCACACGCCGGGAGCCAGCGCCAGGAGAGTGAAAATGGGCCTGAATAACCAGTGGATGCAACGCGACCTTGCCGTGTTGTGGCATCCCTGCACCCAAATGAAAGACCATGAACAACTGCCCTTGATCCCTATCAAGCGCGGCGAAGGCGTGTGGCTGGAAGACTTTGAAGGCAAGCGCTACCTCGATGCCGTGAGTTCCTGGTGGGTCAATGTGTTTGGCCACTGCAACCCGCGAATCAACCAGCGCATCAAGGATCAGGTCGATCAGTTGGAGCACGTGATCCTTGCAGGCTTCAGCCATCAGCCGGTGATCGAACTGTCCGAGCGGCTGGTCAAGATGACACCTGAAGGCCTGACCCGTTGCTTCTATGCCGATAACGGCTCGTCGTGCATCGAAGTTGCGCTGAAGATGAGCTTCCACTACTGGCTCAACCGTGAACAGCCAGACAAAAAGCGCTTCGTTACCCTGACCAACAGCTATCACGGTGAAACCATGGCCGCGATGGCCGTGGGCGATGTGCCGTTGTTCACTGAAACCTACAAGGCGTTGCTGCTCGACACCATCAAGGTGCCGAGCCCCGACTGCTACCTGCGCCCTGAAGGCGTGAGCTGGGAAGCGCATTCGCGCACGATGTTTTTGGCGATGGAGCAGACTCTCGCCGAAAATCATCAAACCGTGGCTGCGGTTATCGTTGAGCCGCTGATTCAGGGCGCGGGTGGCATGCGCATGTACCACCCGGTGTACCTCACACTGCTGCGCGAGGCCTGTGACCGTTACGGCGTGCACTTGATCCTTGATGAAATTGCCGTGGGCTTTGGCCGCACCGGCACCATGTTCGCCTGCGAACAGGCGGGTATCACGCCGGACTTCCTGTGTCTGTCCAAAGCGTTGACCGGTGGCTATTTGCCGTTGGCGGCCTGCATGACCACGGATGAGGTGTACAGCGCGTTCTACGACGATTACCCGACCCTGCGCGCCTTCCTGCATTCCCACAGCTATACGGGTAATCCGCTGGCCTGTGCCGCAGCGTTGGCGACGCTGGATATCTTCGAAGAAGACAACGTTATCGAGAACAACAAGGCCCTGGCTCAACGTATGGCCCTGGCGACTGCCCATCTGGTTGATCATCCTCATGTTTCGGAAGTACGTCAGACCGGTATGGTGCTGGCCATTGAAATGGTTCAGGACAAGGCCAGCAAAACCGCTTACCCGTGGCAGGAGCGTCGGGGGCTTAAAGTCTTCCAGCACGCCCTGGAGCGGGGTGCGTTGTTGCGCCCACTGGGTAGCGTGGTGTATTTCTTGCCGCCTTACGTAATCACCCCCGAGCAGATCGACTTTTTGGCTGAAGTGGCCAGTGAAGGGATCGATATCGCGACCCGCAGCGACATCAGCGTGGCCGTGCCATCGAATTTTCACCCGGACTTCCGTGACCCGGGTTAAACCGGGCCGTACTGTATCTCCTGTGGGAGCGGGCCTGCTCCCACATTAGCACCCGAATTTTCAGAGAATTTAAATGAGATTGTCCCGCTTTTTTATCGACGCTCCTTTGAGCCTTGGTGAGCATGAATTGCCTGAGGCTCAGGCGCATTACATTGGCCGCGTGCTGCGTATGGCCGAGGGCGATGCCTTGCAAGTGTTCGACGGCTCGGGCCAGGAGTTTCTGGGACGCTTGCTGGAAGTCGGCAAAAAGCGCGTACGCGTGCTGCTGGACGAAACCTTCGCAGGGCAAGTTGAATCGCCGTTGGCCATTCACCTCGGTCAGGGCCTGTCCCGTGGCGAGCGTATGGACTGGGCGATTCAAAAGGCCACCGAGCTGGGCGTGCGTGAAATCACCCCGATCATGAGCGAGCGCTGCGAAGTGCGGCTCAAGGACGAACGCGCCGACAAACGTCTGGCCCACTGGCGGCAGGTGGCGATCAGCGCCTGTGAGCAATGCGGCCGTTCGCGGGTGCCCGTTATCCATCCGCCGGTGTTGCTCAGCGACTGGATCAAAACCACTGAAGCCGACCTCAAGCTGGTGCTGCACCCGGTGTCAGAACCCTTGGCCAGCCACGCGAAACCTTCGCGCCTGGCGTTTTTGATCGGCCCCGAAGGCGGCCTGACCGATAACGAAATCGACCTGGCCCAGGCCGCCGGCTACCAGCCTGCACGCCTTGGCCCACGGGTGCTGCGTACCGAAACTGCGCCGGTTGTAGCCCTGGCCGTGGCGCAGCAGTTGTGGGGTGATTTCTAAGTCAGGCCCTGCTTTTTTGCTTTTGTGGGAGCAGGCTTGCTCGCGATGGGGTCGACGCGATTATCTAGACCTACCGCGGCGCCTGCATCGCGAGCAAGCCCGCTCCCACAAAGGCGTGGCCTTCAATTTCAGTCGTTTCGTACGACGTTTCGCTTTCATTCTCGTGAATCATCCGAGAAGATTCCGCTCGCTTGCGCCTGTTCAAATCGGGGAATAGTCTCGGCCCATCGCTGCAAATCAGCGGTCGGGTTTAGTAGCCTGGTAGATGAGCAAGGCGCAAGGCGCCACCTTAGTGAGGCGCTTTTTTTCGGCCCCGCTTTATGGTGGCCGTGCGCAGGGCGCCCTCGGGCGCGCCGGTTTCCGAGCTCACCGGTCTACTAACCTGCGTACGGCTGCCACCCGTTCGTTTTGGTGTTGTCGGTCATGCACTTGGTGGAGCTGGCCAAGGGTTATGTCGACAAGTCGCTGGATACGCTGGCAACGCACTGAAGCAGCACGCGCCTGAGTGCAGCAGGCGCGTTTTGGGGCAGCTGGTTTGAAGGTGAGGGTGTAACGGAAGACTTTTTTTGACGCCCTTACTCCACCGGGTCACTCACCGGCTTGGCGATGATCTGTTTTAGCTCGGCGGTCATCGGGAACTCCAGGTTCAGGCCGTTGGGCGGGATCGGTTGTTCGAACCAGCGCTGGTAAATGCTGGTGATTTCCCCGGACTGATACAGGTCGGCCAGGGTCTTGTTCACCACCGCCAGGAACTGCGGGTCGTCCTTGCGCACCATGCAGCTGTAGATTTCACGGGATTGCTCATCCCCTACAACCACCCATTTGTGCGGATCACGAGCTTTGGCACGTTCGCCGTAGAGCAGCGCATCGTCCATATAAAACGCAACGGCGCGGCCGGTTTCGAGCATCTTGAAGGCTTCACCATGATCTTTGGCACTGATCACGTTCATGCCCATTTTGTGGTCGGCGCTGTAGCTTTTGATAAAGCGTTCGTTGGTGGTGCCTGCCGTTGTCACCACGTTTTTGTCGCGCAAATCATCAAAGCCCTTGATGCCGCTGTCCTTGGCGGTCAGCAGTTGGCCTTTGACGTAAATAAACCCATAGGAAAATGCCACCTGTTTTTGCCGTTCGGCGGTCACGCCGGTTGAGCCGCATTCCAGGTCTACGGTGCCGTTCTGCACCAGCGGGATGCGGGTTTGCGAGGTCACCAGGTTGTATTTGACCTTCAGCGGTTTGCTGCCCACTTGCTGCTGGATGCGCTCGACGATTTTATTGGCCAGCTCCACCGAATAGCCCATGGGCTTGCCGCTGTTATCGCCGACATAGGAGAACGGCACCGATGCATCGCGATAACCCAGGGTAATACTTCCCGAGTCGGCGATTTTTTTCAGTGTGCCCTGCAACGGGGCTTCGTTGGCTTGTACGGCATGGCTGATTAACAGGCCCAGCGTGCAACTGATCAAGGCAAATTTTTTCATTGTTGTTTTCCCCTCACACAGATTAATGACGAACTGCAATCACGCTGATTTCCACCAATACCTCAGGCCGTGCCAGCTCCGCCTGCAGGGTGGTGCGGGTGGGCGCCTTGCCTGCCGACAGCCAGGCTGACCACACGGCATTCATGGCCGCAAAGTCGCGCTGGATGTTTTGCAGGTAAAGGGTGGCGTTAACGATGTGGTCTTTATCGCTGCCAGCTTCGGCCAACAGGGCGTCGATCTTGCTCAACACTTCTTGCGTTTGCGCGGTAATGTCCTCGCTTTGCGTAGGCACCTGTCCCGACAGAAACACCAGGGCTTCAAACGTCGCGGCGGCGCTCAAACGGTCATTGCTGTTGATGCGTTGAATGGTCATAGGGCTTTCCTTGTGGACGGGATGGCGCACTCAGGCGGCCAGGCCTTGCATGTCAATGGAGGTTTTGCGTTGTGCAATCAGTTCGCTGAGCAAGCGCCCGCTGCCGCAGGCCAGGGTGAAGCCCAGGGCGCCGTGGCCCAGGTTGAGCCACAGGTTGCGATAACCGCTGGCACCCAGGATGGGTACGCCGCTGGGGGTTGCAGGGCGCATGCCAGCCCATTCGATGGCGGTTTGATAGTTGCCCGCATCCGGGAAAGTGCTGCTGGCCAGTTGACGCATTTGCGCCAGGCGCTTGGGGTCCGGGGCAGGGTCGAAGCCGACGATATCGACCATCGCGGCGATGCGCAGTTGCTCGCCGATACGCGCGTAGACAATTTTGCGGTCGTAGTCGGTAATGCTCACTTGTGGTGCCTTTTGCGGGTCGGTCAGGGCCAGCGTAAGGCTGTAACCCTTGAGCGGGTACAACGGCAGGTGTAGCCCCGGCAGGCGCAGGGCCGGGCTGTTGTGCCCGGCGGCGAGCACCAGTTGGTCCACGGCCAGAACCTCGTCGCCCATTTCCACTGCCTGTACCGCCCCGTTGGCGTGGCGAAGCCGGGTGACGGTCTTGCCCAGCATAAAGGTGCAACGGCCACTGGCCTGCAAGCGGGCGGCCAGTTGCTGACAGAATCCGTGGCAATCCCCGACCTCTTCGCTGGGGGTATAAATACCGCCGACGAATGCCGAGCCTTGCAGCCCGGGTTCCAGGCTGGCGCACTCGCCGGCAGTCAGTGCTTGTTGAAATGAGCTGTGGATAACTTTTTTCCGGGCCTTTTCAAAGTTGCCGCGCTCACGGAACGCCACCAGCTTGCCGTTGCGCTGCCAGGCGAAGCCGTCGAGCTGATCTTCTTCGCGCCACTGCTGCAGCGTGGCCTGGCTGAGCAATGCCAGGCGCAGCAAATGCGCGCCATTGCGCTGGTTCACCGAGCCACGGCAGGCAGCCACAAACGAGGCCAGCCAGCGCCATTGGGCCGGGTCCATGCGCGGGCGCAGCTTGAGGGGCGAGTCGCCGCGCAACATCCAGCCCATCGCTTGCCACGGCACGCCGGCATCGGCCAGCGGTGCTACATAGCGGTAGGAGAGCTGGCCACCATTGGCAAAGCTGGTCTGGCTGCCCAAAGTCGGGCGGGCCTCGATCACCGTCACTTCAAAGCCGTCGCGCACCAGGGCATACGCTGTAGCCAGCCCGATTACGCCCCCGCCGATGATGCAAACTCGCTGTGCCATGTCAGTCCTCACCCTTGCTGTTCGGGCTTCAGATTAGGGGCAGGTGACAGGCGGCGAACAATGAATAAAGATGGTCATCCCATAAACAAAGGTTATGGACTACTGCCATGCGCTTGCGTCATATCGAAGTGTTTCAGGCGATTCGCCAAACCGGTTCTGTCAGTGCGGCGGCGCAGTTGCTGCATGTGTCGCAGCCTGCGGTGAGCAAGGTGCTGCAACACGCTGAGCAGCGGCTGGGGTTCCCGTTGTTTCTGCGGGTACGCGGCAAATTGCAGCCCACCCCGGAAGCGCTATTGCTCGAGCGCGAAGTCGACAAGGTGACCGAGAGCCTGCAAGGGGTGCAGCGTCTGGCGCAAAGCCTGCGGCGTACGCCGGGGCATCGTTTGCGCATTGGCAGTACGCCAGCCTTGGCATTGGCGCTACTGCCGCCCGTGATCAGCGAGTGGAAGCACCGATATCCGGACATCAACTGTGAACTGGTCAGTGCTCATACACGTGAATTGATCCAGAACCTGTTGATGCGCGAACTGGACGTAGCCCTGACCTTCAAACTGCCCGACCACCCGGGCCTCAAGGCCCAGGCGTTGGCCCACGGCGTATTGGTGGCACTGGCTCCGCGGGGGTTCTGGCCTGATGCAAGTGAAGGTGTGCCACTGGCGCTGGATGAACTGGCGGATGCGCCTTTGATCGGCCTGAGCAGTGCCGATCCGTTGTTTGCACGGCTGGACAGCTACCTGCAATCGGTTGAGCCGCCGCCACGTATCAGCATTGCGGTACAAACCTATTCACTGGCGCGGGCGATGGTGGAGGCGGGGGCCGGGTTGGCGGTGATCGATCCGTTTACGGCGCTGGGAGCGTCGCGGGCGAGTACCGTGATCCGGCCTCTGAGCCCCGCACTACCGATTACGCTGTATGCGCTGACCCGGGCCGATGAGGCCCCGGTACATACGCTGGAAGGGTTGCTGCAACTGTTCGCAGAGCGTGCCAGCGAACAGTTGCAGCGGTTGGCGGGTTGATAACGCGATTTAACAGTGTGGGAGCGGGCTTGCTCGCGATAATGGCCGCGCGATTTGTCTGAGTGACCACGGCGCTACCATCGCGAGCAAGCCCGCTCCCACAGGGTGGGGGTTACTTCGGCAAGGCGTACACCACCACCTGATCACCTACCTGATCTTTCAAGATCGAGTTGCCCCCCGCTACAAACGCCACATACTGACGGCCCTTGTATTCATAGATCGCGGGGTTGGCCACGGCAGGGGCCATGACGATGTCCGACCACAATTCCTTGCCGTCATCCAGGGAGTAGGCGCGCACCTTGGCATCCATCGAGGCACCGATAAACACCACGCCACCGGCCGTTACTGCCGGGCCACCAATGGTCGGTGAGCCCATGCTTTCAGGCATGTACCAGCCCCATTGCTGCACGGCACCCATCGGCCGGCGCCATTTCACGTCACCGGTGTTCATGTTGATTGCCACGATTTCACCGAAAGGCGGTGCCCAGCACGGCATGCCTGCCCAGTTTTGCGCGTTCAGCAAACTCATGCCGTAAGGCGCGCCGATCTGTGGGTAGAAGCCGTTTTCGTTGCCGGAGTCTTTAGGCTGCTTGTCGTAGGAAGCGCGATCCCACAGCTTGATCATCTGCACGATGTGCGAGGTGTTCACAATGGCCACCTGGCTCACCGGGTCAAACGCGACACCGCCCCATTGCACCCCACCGGCGCTGTCCGGGTAAGCCAGGACGCCGTTGCCTTTGGTCGAAGGCGGTGAGTACATGCCGTTGTATTCCAGGCCATCCCACATTTTGCTGCACTGGCCGAAACCGACGATATCGGCGATTTTCCAGATGGCTGGTTTTTTCGACTGATCCAGCAGCGGCGCAGGTTTGGTCGGGAACGGCTGGGTCGGTGAGTAGACTTCGCCGTCGGCGTCGCCTTTGGGTACGGGGCGCTCTTCGATCGGCCACACGTCTTCACCGGTACGGCGGTCGACGGTAAACAGGAAGCCCATTTTGGTCGCTTGTACCAATGCCGCTACAGGCTTGCCATCGACGGTGATATCCATCAGCGTTGGCGCCGAGTTGATGTCGTAGTCCCACAAGTCATGGTGAACCCACTGACGAGACCAGACGACCTTGCCGGTATTGATATCCAGCGCAGTGGTGGAGGTTCCCAGAGGAATCGGTTTGGTCCGGTTGCCGCCCCAGTAGTTGGGTGACGGTGAGGACACGGGGATGTACAGCAAGCCCAGAGCCGGGTCATAAGACATCGCGGTCCAGATGTTAGCGGTACCGGTTTTGCCAGCTTCTTCATCCGGGATCGGCTTGAATTCCCATTCCAGCTCACCGGTGCGGGCATTGAGGGCAAACAGCGAGCCCGGTGATTCAACTTCGTATTCCCAGTCTTTGCCGGCCCAGCCCACGATCAGCTTGTCGCCAATAACGGTGGGGGGTTGCAGCTGGGAAAGTGGCCACTTGGCGTTGACCTTGTTCCACTGGTTGACGTCCACCACGCCATTTTTACCGAAGCCTTCGCAGGGTTTACCGGTATCGGCATCCACCGCGTACAGCTGTGCGGTCATATTGCCCAGGTACACGACCTTCTGGCAGGCCACGCCCGCTTGCGGGTTTTTTTCCTGCCAGTAGGCCACACCGCGTGATTTAAGCGCGGGCTGGGTTTCGGCCACCAGGGGCGATTTGGTGTCGTAGGTCCACTTCTCTTTGCCGGTCTCGGGCTCAAGGGCAATGATCCGGTAGAACGGCGTGCCGACGTAGAGTGTGTCATTGGCGAAAATGGGCGTGGCGGACCATACCGATGGCGGAATTTTGCCGGTGCCGGTGGACATGTCGCCGGTGAAGTACTGCCAGACTTTGGTCAGTTTACCGACGTTGTCCTTGTTGATCTGGGTGAGGGGCGAGTACTTCTGCGAGCTGAGCTGGCCGTGGAAGCTGTCCCATTCCTTGCCGCTGGGGATCGGGATTCTGGCGTCTTCGGCAGAGACGCTCGACGGTGCCAGCAACGGTGGCGGTACGGTGTAGGTGTCCTGGGCGTAAGCGTTGGATACCCCGGCGAGCAGGCACAGCGCCGGTGCTGTCAAAATGTGCTTCTTGATCCCGTTCATATCGCGCTCCTTGCTGGCTTGGGGCCAAAGGTTTCAATGACAACACCCACGGCGTAGACCAGCAGGGCAATCACTGTCCACCAACCATGCAGCAGGCTGGCGGCAAAAATGGTGCCTATCGCACCGGCCCAGCCCAGAAACAGGACGAAGTTGCGCAAGCCTCCTGCCCCGGTCTTGAGCAGCAGTACGCCCAGGACAAACAGCACCAGTTCGGCAAACATAGTGGTCATTGCCCCGCCGGAACCCGTCACACCGGACAATGGCATAAAGAACCGCCCTGCCGTAATGGCCAGGGCAGCCAGAGCCGCGATGATCATGATATGGGCACCCAGTTGGCGCCTGGGCGGTGCGTAGGCTGCAGAAGTACTCATCCCTTTCTCCTTAGCGATTCATGCCCGAGGGCATCACGGAAAGTGAGTGTAGCCAAGGCGGAGGAAATCGCCGGGAGGATGCAAGCGGCAGCAATCTTTGTGGGAGCGGGCTTGCTCGCGATACAGGCGGCTCGGTCTCTTTGACAGACCGAGTAGATGCCATCGCGGGCAAGCCCGCTCCCACAGGAAATGTGAGTGTCAGTGCGCCTGCTCAGCCTCCACCGGCGCATCCTTGGTCACATGCTTGACCAGTTTGCCGATGGTCAGGCCCTGGAACAGGATCGAGGACAGCACCACGATATAAGTGATACTCAGGATCAGGTCGCGCTCCGGGCCCAGCGGTAAGGCCAGGGCCAGCGCCACCGAAACACCACCGCGCAAGCCGCCCCAGGTGAGGATACGGATAGTGCCGCGCGGCACGGTGCGCCAGCGGCGCAGCAAGACAATGGCCGGGGCCACAGTCAGCAGGCGCGACAGCAAAATGGCCACGGCCAAACCACTGGCAGCCAGCAGATGCAGCCACGAGAACGGCAGCAGCAAGAGTTCCATGCCGATCAGCGCAAACAGCAGCGCATTGAGCATGTCATCCAGCAGCTCCCAAAAACCGTCCATGTAGCGACGGGTCATCTCGTTCATGGCCTTGTTGCGGCCCAGGTTGCCGATGATCAAACCGGCGACCACCATCGCAATCGGTGCCGATACATGCAGCTCACTGGCCATGGCCGAGCCGCCAATCACCAGGGCCAGGGTCAGCATCACTTCGATCTGGTATTGCTCGATGCTCTTGATCATGCGGTACACCAGGTAACCGATCAGGCCGCCGAACACCACGCCGCCAATGGCTTCGTGGGCGAACAGCATGGCCGTGGCGCTCAGGCTAGGTGTTTCGCCCAGTTGCACGATGCCCAACAGCACGGTGAACACCACAACGGCGGTGCCGTCATTGAACAGCGACTCACCGACGATGGTGGTTTTCAGTGGCTTGGAGGCATTGGCTGTACGCAGCACGCCGAGCACGGCAATCGGGTCGGTGGGGGAGATCAGTGCACCGAACAGCAGGCAGTACAGGAAGCTGATATGCCAGCCGAACAGGCCGAAAATCCAGTACGCGAGGCTGCCGATCACCGTAGTGGCGATCAATACGCCGACCGTGGCCAGCAAGCCAATGGGCCAGCGATAGCTGCGCACGTCGTTGAAATTCACATGCAGGGCGCCGGCAAACAGCAGGAACGACAGCATCCAGTTCATCAGCAGGTCGCCGAAGTCGATCTGGCCGATCAGCTCTTGCACGCGCTCTTCCAGCCCGGGGTAACCGAGAAAGCTCAAGCCTTGCAACAGCAGGGAAAACATCAGGGCGGTGACCATCACGCCAATCGTCGGCGGCAGGCCGATAAAGCGGAAGTTCACATAAGTCAGTAGTGAGGTCAGGCAGATAAACGCAGCAACAAGCTCAAGCATCCGGGATCCTGTGGTGGCGAGAGTGAATGGAAATCCGATGGGTTCGGGTCATGTTTGGATGCAAAAACGGGCGTCAGGGGCACATCCCGGGGGTGTGGCAAACGGACGCGAAGTGCGAGGTCATTGACCACAATGCTGCACTGAGGTTGCATGGTGGCGCTTGCGGCAGTCGCAGGTTGATAACAATAAGGAGTCTGCGGTGCTGGCAACGGTGTTGGTGTTGGTCGCGGCGGTATTGCACGCGATCTGGAACACCCTGATCAAGTTCAGCGGTGAGCGCTTGCTGGTGATCGCCTGCATGGACACGGTGGCGCTGGTGGTGGTGGCGGCGCTGGTGGGGTTTGCGCAATGGCCACCGGCGGATATCTGGCCGTGGATCCTGGCGTCGGTATTTTTCGAGCTGGTGTATCGGGTGCTGCTGATCCGCGCGTATCGGGTGGGGGATCTGGGTCTGGTGTACCCGCTGATGCGCGGGCTTTCGCCGCTGGTGGTGCTGGCGCTGACCCTGACCTTTGCCGGAGAAGTGCTGACCGGGCAGCAGATTATCGGTATTTTGCTGATCCCGTGCGGCATGGCCTGCCTGTTGTGGCAGGGCGGTGGCGGTGATCGTCTGCCCTGGTCGATGCTGCCGGTCGTGGCGCTGATCGGCCTGTGTATCGGTTGCTATACCTTCCTGGATGGCCAGGCAATCCGGCGCTGGTCGCACCCGCTGGATTACCTGGTATGGGTCACGCTGCTCAGCGCCTGGCCGTTTCCGTTGCTGGCGGTTACCCGCAAGCGTGCCGCGTTTGCGCTGTTCTGGCGTACACAATGGCGATTGGGCGTGGCGGTGGGGGTTTGCGTGCTGGCCAGCTATGCGCTGGTGCTGTGGGCCATGCAACTGGGCTCGATTGCCGAGGCGGCGGCGCTGCGTGAAGTCAGTGTGATTCTGGTGGTGCTGTTCGGTATGCGTTACCTCAAAGAACCTTTCGGCGGACCGAGGCTCTTAGCCTGTGGGCTGGTGCTGATCGGCATGCTCGTGATGAAACTCTAAAAAGGAAATTCCAATGACGGTTGCTTTCTGGTGTGTGCTGATTGCCTTCTGTTTGACCTATGTGTGTACCGCCTTTGCCAAGTTCAGTGACGGCAAGTTCGGGCCCAGGCAAAACCATGATCCGCGTACGTTTCTTGACGGCCTGCAAGGGTTTGCCAAGCGTGCCCACAGTGCCCAGCTCAACAGCTTTGAAGTGACCCCGGCTTTTGCCGCGGCGGTGATCATTGCCGATATCGTCGGCAACGCCCAGCCGGTGACCATTGACGTGCTGGCGGTGCTGTTTATTACCAGTCGCATGCTCTACATCATCTGCTACCTGGCTGACTGGGCGATGCTGCGTTCCATCGTGTGGTTTATCGGCATGGGGCTGGTGGTCAGCTTCTTTTTTGTGTCGATGTAACGCAATCACCACACTGCCTGTGGGAGCGGGCTTGCTCGCGATGTCGGCGATGCGGTTTACCTGATGCGCCGCAGTGATGCCATCGCGAGCAGGCTCGCTCCCACAAGGGCAGTTACAACGGCAACGCCGCCCCTTTAGGCCACAGCAGCCAGATATTGCCCTTCTGTTTCATGTCGCCTGCAATTTGCCCTGCCTCGGGGCCCGTACCGACAAAGAAGTCGGCCCGCACTTCGCCGGCAATGGCGCCGCCGGTGTCCTGGGCGGCAACCGGGCGCACGATGGGCTGGCCGTCGGCCTGGGTGGTCGATAACCACAACAGGCTGCCCAGCGGGATTACCTTGCGGTCCACTGCCACGCTGTAACCGGCCGTCAGCGGCACGTTCAGCGAGCCGCGCGGGCCTTCGTTGCTGTCGGGGTTCTGAGTGAAGAACACGTAGCTCGGGTTGCTGGCAAGCATCTCGTGGACACGCTGCGGGTTGGCCATGGCCCAGGCGTGAATGGTGCCCATGGTCACGTCTTCTTTTTTCAGCTCGCCTTGCTCGACCAGCCAGCGGCCAATCGGTTTGTACGGGTGGCCGTTCTGGTCGGCATAGCCAATGCGCAGTTGACGGCCATTGTCCAGCTGGACCCGGCCAGAGCCCTGGATCTGCAGGAATTGCAGGTCCATCGGATCGGTCAGCCACGCCAGTACCGGAGCATTCAGGCCGTTGCTGTTGATGGTTTCAGCGGTGTCGTAAGGTTTGAGTACACGGCCTTCGAGGCGACCGCGCAGGCGTTTGCCTTTGAGCTCGGGGTAAATGCTGTCCAGGTTGACCACGATCAGATCAGACGGTACGCCGTAGATCGGTACATTGGCCGCCTGGGTGGGCTTGAGGCTGCCCGGGTAAACGGGTTCGTAGTAACCGGTGATCAGGCCGTCGCTGCTGCCTTCGGCCGAACGCAAGCTGTAGACGTCGAGGTGGGTTTGCAGGAAGTTGCTGATTTCGGCCACGCTGGGGCTGGCAGGCAGGGCCGCAGCGTCGCTGCATACCGGCCCCCAGTTGGCGTCGGCCTTGAGACGGGTGCAGGCGCTGCGCCATGAAGCGAAGCCGCTTTGCAGGTCATTGCCTGTCACTTCAGGCAGCGCACTCCAGTCGGCTTTGCTGTAGGTCGTGTGAGGTTCAGGTTTTGCGGCATTTTTGTCCGCGTCCTTGTCGGTGCCGTTGCACCCGGCCAGGAGCATGACAACGGGCAGCGCCCAGGCCAGTGGTTTGAAAAATATGTTCATTGACGCTGTTCCTTAACGGCTGCCGAGGTCTGATGGCCTTCAAGGCAACCCGTATATTTAATAAGGGTATTGGTCTTTACGGGTGACACGAGGATACTGGCGGCCGATTTCCGTGACCTGAAGCCACCATGATTCTTAAACGATTGACTGTTGTAGTGCTGGCCTGCCTGACGCTGACGGCGTGTGGCGGGGTTGATCCCGATTCGCCGCTGGGCCAGCGTAAAGCGATTTTCAAGCAAATGCTAAAGACCAGTGAAGATCTGGGCGGCATGTTGCGGGGTCGAATTCCGTTCGATGGTCCGCGCTTTACCGCAGGCGCTATCAAGTTGGATGCGTTGGCTTACGAGCCGTGGAAGCATTTCCCTCAAGTAAAGGAGAGCGATCAAACCAGCGCTACTGATGACGTCTGGCAAAAGCAGGCACGTTTTCAGGAGTTGGCGCGGCAGTTGGAGGCTGCTACGGGTGAGCTGGTTATCGCCAGCCAGGTGCAACCCTACAAGGCCAGTAACCTGATGCCTGCGGTGCAGAAGGTCGAAGACACCTGCAGTGCGTGCCACAAGGCATTCAGGAATCACTGAGTAAAGTTGAGCCGGTACCCACCTGCTGTGGGAGCGGGCTTGCTCGCGATGCAGGTGACGCGATCTGTCAGGCAGACCGCAGCGATCCCATCGCGAGCAAGCCCGCTCCCACAGGGCGAATTACTTGTCCAGCTGATCCAGCGCTTCCTGCAGTTCCTTGCGCGATTCGGCCAGCTTGTTTTTGCGCTTGTCGATTTTTTCCGGATCGCCTTTCTTCATGGCCTTGTCCAGATCTGCCTGGCGCTTGCTGACTTCGTGCTTGGCTTCCAGCACCTTGTTTTCGCGTTCCTTGCGCAGGCCCGCGTCGGTGCAATGGGCTTCAACTTCGCTCAGGGCTTTTTCCAGGCCTGCTACCTGGTTGCTGTTGCCGTGGGCACGCGCTTGCTCAAGTTGCAGGGTGATGGCCTGCTTCTTGGCAGCACAGCCGGTCAGTTCAGGCGCTGTGTCGGCGGCCATCAGCGGGGCAGCCAACAGGCCGCAGACAGTAAACAGGGCGAGCGGTGAAAGTAATTTCATAAATAGCTCCATGACCAAAGATGACAATTAAATAAGGTCGAAAGAACGCTGCACAAGCGTCGTTCGGCGGTTCGAAACCGTGGATGTTAGCAGCATCCGTACGCAAGCAATCCGTTGCGCGATGCCCGCCAGCAGCAAAAAGCCCCGAACAGTCGCCTGTCCGGGGCTTTTGGTGCAGCAGGCTTACTTACAAACCAGCGGCAGTACGCAGTTCTTCAGCGCGGTCGGTACGCTCCCACGTGAACGTGGTGAAGGTATCGTCGCCAACCGTTTTGGTCTGCGGGATACGGCCGAAGTGACCGTATGCTGCAGTTTCCTGGTACATCGGGTGCAGCAGATCAAGCATCTTGGTGATGGCGTATGGACGCAAGTCGAACACCTCACGCACCAGCTTGATGATCTTGTCGTCGGAAATTTTGCCAGTGCCGAAAGTATTCAACGAAATCGAAGTCGGTTGAGCGACGCCGATTGCGTAGGAAACCTGGATCTCGCAACGCTCAGCCAGGCCGGCAGCCACGATGTTCTTGGCCACGTAACGACCGGCGTAGGCCGCCGAACGGTCAACCTTGGATGGATCTTTACCCGAGAACGCGCCGCCGCCGTGACGGGCCATGCCGCCGTAGGTGTCAACGATGATCTTGCGACCGGTCAGGCCGCAGTCGCCAACCGGGCCACCGATGATGAACTGGCCAGTAGGGTTGATGTGGAACTGGGTGTCTTTGTGCAACAGATCAGCAGGCAGCACGTGCTTGACGATCAGCTCCATGACGCCTTCGCGCAGGTCTTTGTTCGACACTTCCGGGTTGTGCTGGGTCGACAGCACGATGGCGTCGATGGCCACAACCTTGCCGCCTTCGTAACGGCAAGTGACCTGGGACTTGGCGTCCGGGCGCAGCCACGGCAGCAGGCCGGATTTGCGGGCTTCTGCCTGGCGCTGTACCAACTGGTGAGAGAAGGTGATCGGTGCCGGCATCAGCACGTCGGTTTCGTTGCTGGCGTAGCCGAACATCAGGCCCTGGTCGCCGGCGCCCTGATCTTCAGGCTTGGCGCGGTCTACACCCTGGTTGATGTCAGGAGACTGCTTGCCGATGATGTTCATCACGCCGCAGGTAGCACCGTCGAAGCCGACGTCGGAGCTGGTGTAACCGATGTCGGTGATCACGTCACGAACGATCTGCTCCAGGTCAACCCAGGCCGAAGTGGTGACTTCGCCGGCGATGATTGCTACGCCGGTTTTCACCAGAGTCTCGCACGCCACACGGGCGAACTTGTCTTCAGCAATGATGGCGTCCAGCACCGCGTCAGAAATCTGGTCGGCGATTTTGTCCGGATGCCCTTCAGACACGGACTCGGAGGTGAAAAGGGAGTATTCGCTCATCTCGACGGTTTCCTAATATTTACCGATGGTGAGTGTCGCCAGCTGGCCGCTGAAAGTGGCGGACCTGAAGCTGGAAACCATTACGTAAGCCTACATAGAGGCTTTCCCCGGGAACGAGTCCCGCAGCGGTGGCCCAACGGGCCAGATCATCTTGTTCAAAACCCAGCCATAAATCACCGCAGGCCTCGCGGGCCCACGCCTGATTATGGCTGCACAACTCTGTTACCAGCAGGCTACCGCCCGGTTGCAGCAAGGTCGCCAGTTGCCTGAGTGCTTCGGCCGGTGCAGCGAAATGGTGCAAGACCATGTTCACGACCACGCAATCGACCTGGATCGGTGCTTCATGCAGCGCGTCGGCCAGGATCAGGCTGACGTTGTTCAGTGACTCGCGTTCACACAACTGGCGGGCCAGCTCCAGCATCACCGGGCTGTTGTCCAGCGCCGTGACCTGATGGAAACGACGGGCCAGGTCGGGCAAGAAGCTGCCATCGCCGGGGCCGACTTCCAGGGCTGTGGCCCCCGGGCCGAAGCTCAGTTTGTCGAGCAGGGTTAAAACACTGTCACGGTATTGCGGCAAGCCGGCGATCAAATCCTGTTGAGCGCGAAATTTCTCGGCTATGCGTGAGAAAAAGTCCTGACTGGCGGCTGCACGTTGGCCGTGTACGGCGCTGATGCGCGCCTGTACATCGGCGGGCAAGGCCAGGTTATCGACCTCTTCCAGCAGTGCTGCATGCAATTTGCCGCCCAGTTGTTCGGTATGGGGCAGGGCGCGGCGATAAAAAATCGCGTTGCCTTCACGCCGGGTTGCAACCAGCCGTGCCTGGGACAGCACCTTGAGGTGGTGGCTCATGCCGGACTGCCCGGTGGCGAAAATCTGTGTCAGTTCCAGCACACCAAACGAATCATTGGCCAACGCGCGCAGCACATTGAGTCGCAGCGGATCGCCTCCAGCCTTGCACAGGGCGGAGAGCTCGTCGCAATCGTCATGGCGGATTGAAGGCACGCGTAAGTTCATGGGGCCGCAGTCTAGTTACCCGCTCAAGCCCCCGCAAGTTCAATATCAAAACTTTTTGATATTGGTCGATAAATGGCACGTTTGTCGGGTGGAATGTGCTTATTAACGAAATGAAATGTCCGATCCTTAACAGATTGCCTGCCTGAACAAAGGAAAAACGTTTCAGCTGACTATCTGTCATTGCCCCGAGGGGGTGGGTGAGGGAAAATGCTCGCCTTTTTTCCGTTTCGATTTAACTTCCAATACCCAGGAGAACAGCGATGCCCAGCCGTCGTGAGCGTGCCAACGCCATTCGTGCACTCAGCATGGATGCCGTGCAAAAAGCCAACAGCGGTCATCCAGGTGCCCCTATGGGTATGGCGGATATCGCCGAAGTACTGTGGCGCGATTATCTGAAGCACAACCCGAGCAATCCTTCGTTCGCTGACCGTGACCGCTTCGTGCTGTCCAACGGCCACGGTTCGATGCTGATCTACTCGTTGTTGCACCTGACCGGCTATGACCTGTCGATCGACGACCTGAAAAACTTCCGCCAGCTGCACAGCCGCACCCCGGGCCACCCGGAGCTGGGCTACACGCCGGGCGTTGAAACCACCACTGGCCCGTTGGGTCAGGGCCTGGCCAACGCTGTGGGCTTTGCCCTGGCCGAAAAAGTCATGGGCGCGCAGTTCAACCGTCCTGGCCATAACGTTGTCGATCACCACACCTACGTGTTCCTGGGTGATGGCTGCATGATGGAAGGCATTTCCCACGAAGTTGGCTCGCTGGCCGGCACCCTGGGCCTGAGCAAACTGATCGCTTTCTACGATGACAACGGCATCTCCATCGATGGCGAAGTTGAAGGCTGGTTTACCGACGACACGCCAAAGCGTTTCGAAGCCTACAACTGGCAAGTGATCCGTAACGTTGACGGTCACGACCCGGAAGAAATCAAGACCGCGATCGAAACCGCACGCAAAAGCGACCAGCCAACGCTGATCTGCTGCAAGACCACCATCGGTTTCGGTTCGCCGAACAAGCAGGGCAAGGAAGACTGCCACGGTGCTCCACTGGGCAACGATGAAATCGCCCTGACCCGCAAGGCCCTGAACTGGAACCACGGTCCATTTGAAATCCCGGCTGATATCTACGCCGAATGGGATGCCAAGGAAGTCGGTGCTGCGGTTGAGTCCGAGTGGGACAAGCGCTTCGCTGCCTACGCTGCCGAGTTCCCTGAGCTGGCCGCCGAGCTGTCCCGTCGCCTGAGCGGCAAGCTGCCAGCTGACTTCGATGCCAAGGCCAACGCCTACATCGCTGAAGTCGCGGCCAAAGGCGAAACCATCGCCAGCCGTAAAGCCAGCCAGAACGCGCTGAATGCCTTCGGCCCGTTGCTGCCTGAATTGCTGGGCGGCTCCGCTGACCTGGCCGGCTCCAACCTGACCCTGTGGAAAGGTTGCAAAGGTGTTTCGGCTGAAGACGCCAGCGGCAACTACGTGTACTACGGTGTACGTGAGTTCGGCATGAGCGCCATCATGAACGGCGTTGCCCTGCACGGCGGCCTGGTGCCTTACGGTGCAACCTTCCTGATGTTCATGGAATACGCCCGCAACGCCATCCGCATGTCGGCCCTGATGAAACAGCGCGTGATCTATGTGTTCACCCACGACTCCATCGGTCTGGGCGAAGACGGCCCGACTCACCAGCCGATCGAACAGCTGACCAGCCTGCGTACTACGCCGAACCTGGACACCTGGCGCCCGGCCGATGCGGTGGAATCCGCAGCTGCCTGGAAATACGCCCTGGAGCGCAACGACGGCCCGTCCGCGTTGATCTTCTCGCGTCAGAACCTCAACCACCAGAACCGTGATGCCGGCCAGATTGCCGATATCAACCGTGGTGGCTACGTGCTCAAGGACTGCGCAGGCGAGCCTGAGCTGATCCTGATCTCGGCCGGTTCCGAAGTGGGCCTGGCTGTTCAGGCCTGGGAAAAACTGACCGAGCAGGGCCGCAAGGTTCGTGTGGTGTCGATGCCATGCACCAGCGTGTACGAAGCTCAAGATGCGGGCTACAAGCAGTCGGTTCTTCCGCTGCAGGTGAGCGCCCGTATCGCCATTGAAGCCTCCCACGCTGACTACTGGTACAAGTACGTGGGCCTGGAAGGCCGCGTGATCGGCATGACCACCTACGGCGAGTCGGCGCCTGCGCCTGCCTTGTTCGAGGAGTTCGGCTTCACCCTGGAAAACATCCTGGGTCAGGCTGACGAGCTGCTGGAAGACTAAGTAACAAAGTGGCTGCCTTATTCGCGAGCAGGCTCGCTCCCACATGGGCTATGTAGATCCCTGTGGCAGCGAGCCTGCTCGCGAAATAGTAGTGGTGAAGGATTCACCTTGGTAATCGAGAACCCCATGCCTCAACCGCGTCCCTACAAAGTTGCACTCAACGGCTACGGCCGGATTGGTCGTTGTGTCTTGCGTGCGTTGTTCGAGCGAGGGGCTTCTGCCGGGTTTGAAATTGTTGCACTCAATGATTTGGCCGATATGGCCAGTCTCGAATATTTGACGCGCTTCGACTCCACCCATGGCCGGTTTCCCGGCGAGATACGGATCGAAGGCGACTGCCTGCATATCAATGGCGACTGCGTGAAAGTGTTCCGCAGTGCCACCCCCGAAGGGATCGACTGGGCCGCGCTGGGCATTGACCTGGTGCTGGAATGCTCCGGTGTCTACAACACCCGTGCCGACGGCCAGCGCTTTCTGGATGCCGGGGCTCCCGGCGTACTTTTTTCGCAACCGATGGCCAGCGACGCCGATGTCGACGCCACCATTGTCTACGGCGTCAACCAGCACAGCCTGACGGGCGAAGAGCGCCTGGTGTCCAACGCTTCCTGCACCACCAATTGCGGCGTACCGCTGTTGCGTCTGCTGGATCAGGCGCTTGGCCTGGAGTACGTGTCGATCACCACGATTCACTCGGCGATGAACGATCAGCCGGTCATCGATGCCTACCATCATGAAGACCTGCGACGTACTCGCTCGGCCTTTCAGTCGGTGATTCCGGTATCGACCGGCCTGGCCAAAGGCATTGAGCGCCTGTTGCCGGAACTTGCCGGCCGAATTCAGGCCAAAGCAGTACGGGTGCCGACCTTGAACGTGTCGTGCCTGGACATCACCCTGACCACGGCCCGGGATACCGATGCCGCAGAAGTGAACCGCCTGCTGCGCGAGGCTGCCACCAGCGGCCCGCTCAAAGGCTTGCTGGCCTACACCGAGCTGCCGCACGCCAGCTGTGATTTCAATCATGACCCTCATTCGGCCATTGTCGATGCCAGCCAAACCCGCGTTTCCGGCCCCCGGCTGGTGAACCTGCTGGCCTGGTTCGACAACGAATGGGGTTTTGCCAATCGAATGATCGATGTGGCAGAGCACTACTTGCACGTTACCCACCCAAAATCCGTTCTCTAACATTAGAAACTCAGGAATTGCGACCCATGACCGTGTTGAAGATGACCGACCTCGATCTGCAAGGTAAACGCGTACTGATCCGCGAAGACCTCAACGTCCCAGTCAAGGACGGTGTAGTCACCAGCGATGCGCGTATCCTCGCTTCGCTGCCGACCATCAAGCTGGCGTTGGAAAAAGGCGCGGCGGTTATGGTCTGCTCGCACCTGGGACGTCCGACTGAAGGCGAGTTCTCGGCTGAAAACAGCCTCAAGCCTGTAGCCGAGTACCTGAGCAAGGCCCTGGGCCGTGAAGTGCCGCTGGTCAGCGATTACCTCAATGGTGTCGACGTCAAAGCCGGCGACATCGTGCTGTTCGAGAACGTGCGCTTCAACAAGGGCGAAAAGAAAAACGCCGACGAACTGGCCAAGCAATACGCCGCCCTGTGCGACGTGTTTGTGATGGACGCTTTCGGCACCGCTCACCGCGCCGAAGGTTCGACCCACGGCGTGGCCAAGTTTGCCAAGGTTGCTGCGGCAGGCCCTCTGCTGGCTGCTGAACTGGAAGCACTGGGCAAGGCCCTGGGCGCCCCGGCCAAGCCAATGGCGGCCATTGTTGCTGGCTCCAAGGTGTCGACCAAGCTTGAAGTGCTCAACAGCCTGAGCCAGATCTGCGATCTGCTGATCGTGGGTGGCGGTATCGCCAACACTTTCCTGGCCGCTGCCGGTCACCCGGTGGGCAAGTCGCTGTACGAGCCCGACCTGCTGGAAACCGCTCGCGCCATCGCTGCCAAGGTCAACGTGCCCCTGCCTACCGACGTAGTCGTGGCCAAGGAGTTCGCTGAAAGTGCCGCTGCCACCGTCAAGCTGATTGCCGACGTGGCTGCTGACGACATGATCCTGGATATCGGCCCGCAAACTGCTGCGCATTTCGCCGAGCTGCTCAAGTCTTCGAAGACTATCCTGTGGAACGGTCCGGTTGGCGTGTTCGAGTTCGACCAGTTCGGCAACGGCACCAAGGTTCTGGCCCGGGCCATTGCCGACAGCGCAGCGTTCTCGATTGCGGGTGGCGGCGACACTCTGGCGGCGATCGACAAATACGGCATTGCTGATCAAATCTCCTACATCTCCACCGGCGGTGGTGCATTCCTGGAGTTCGTCGAAGGCAAGGTACTGCCTGCCGTTGAAATCCTGGAAAGCCGCGCCAAAGCCTGAAGGTGTTTCAGGCCCTGAAAGGAAGCATGGACATGGTCAAGTTGTTACCGCTGTTGATGATCGCGGGCTTTTTGGCCGGTTGCGCCGGCTCGAGCGAGTCGGTGCCCGAGGCTGCAACCCCTGAAGAGAGTGGTTGTTACCAGGCTGACTGGCAGGCGCAAAGCGTGCCGCTGGTCAATAAACGCTCAGGGCCCGAGGCGCTGGAAAAATACGAGTCGCCCAAGCCTTCACAAGAGCGCGGGTGCCCATGATTTGAAATGCGGCCCACCCAATGGGCCGCATAGCTATAGCTGAAGCTGTAACGTTTCAGCTAAATCGCATTGGCCATATCGGGGCAAACCCCCGATCTGCAATAACTTGAATAGCAGCCGCCGCTACGGCAGGCTTGCACGATTAACGACCCTTGTCCGGGAGAGACACACACAATGGCACTTATCAGCATGCGCCAGATGTTGGACCACGCCGCCGAATTCGGCTACGGCGTTCCAGCCTTCAACGTAAACAACCTTGAGCAGATGCGCGCCATTATGGAAGCCGCTGACAAGACCGACTCCCCGGTGATCGTTCAGGCCTCGGCCGGTGCGCGCAAGTACGCGGGTGCTCCTTTCCTGCGTCACCTGATCCTGGCTGCAATCGAAGAATTTCCGCATATCCCGGTGTGCATGCACCAGGACCACGGCACCAGCCCTGACGTGTGCCAGCGCTCGATCCAGCTGGGCTTCAGCTCGGTGATGATGGACGGCTCGCTGGGTGAAGACGGCAAGACCCCGACCGACTACGACTACAACGTTCGCGTGACTCAGCAAACCGTTGCCCTGGCGCACGCTTGCGGCGTATCGGTTGAAGGCGAGCTGGGCTGCCTGGGTTCGCTGGAAACCGGTATGGCTGGCGAAGAAGACGGCATCGGTGCAGAAGGCGTTCTGGATCACAGCCAGATGCTGACCGACCCGGAAGAAGCGGCTGACTTCGTCAAGCGCACCCAGGTAGATGCCCTGGCAATTGCCATCGGTACTTCCCACGGCGCTTACAAGTTCACCAAGCCACCGACTGGCGACGTACTGGCAATCGACCGTATCAAAGAGATCCACAAGCGCATTCCGAACACTCACCTGGTGATGCACGGTTCGTCCTCTGTTCCACAAGAGTGGCTGGCGATCATCAACGAGTTCGGCGGCGACATCAAAGAAACCTACGGTGTCCCGGTAGAAGAAATCGTTGAAGGCATCAAGCACGGCGTGCGCAAGGTCAACATCGACACCGACCTGCGTCTGGCATCGACTGGCGCGATGCGTCGCCTGATGGCAACCAACCCGAGCGAGTTTGACCCGCGCAAGTTCTTCGGCGCCACTGTAACGGCCATGCGTGACGTGTGTATTGCCCGTTACGAAGCCTTCGGTACTGCCGGTAATGCTTCGAAGATCAAGCCGATCTCCCTCGAAGCCATGTACCAGCGTTACCTCAAAGGTGAGCTGAACGCCAAGGTCAACTAAGACCGGCGCGTACTAAAAAGCCCGCAGCGATGCGGGCTTTTTTGTGGGTGTCAGTTGCAGCCCTCTCCCTCCGGGAGAGGGCTAGGGTGAGGGTCACTTGAGCAACCCGCGCACACTGATCCACACAGGAATACCCAAGCCAATCCAGCTCAATACATCCCACGCCTCGTCACCCAATAGCGCACTGAACAAGCCCATCACGCTGACCAGGCCAATCGCCAGCGGGATGGAAAACACTTTCCAGAAGTTCGACTGACGGGGCCTCATCGTGCGCTCTCCCTGGCCGCTCGGCGGCGCACCCACCACAGGTAGAGTCCGCTGCCGAGCACCACAATGGTCAGCACGTCGAGAGCCGCCCAGAGAATTTTCATCGGCATGCCGCCGTAATCGCCGAAGTGCAGCGGTTGCGACATGCCCATAGCGTCCATGTACCACGGGCGCCCGGCCACTGCGGTGACCTCCAGGGTACTGGCATCGATCAATACCGGGGTCAGCAGGTGAGAAGTCAGGTGCGTGCTGCCTTTCATAAAGACCGCGTAATGGTGCTCGCTGGAGAACCGTGTACCGGGGAAGGCGATAAAGTCCGGGCGCATGCCGGGCGCGGCTTTGGCTGCGATCTCCAGCAACTGGCTGGCCGGGGCAAGACGGGTCAGTGGCGGAGCATCGCGGTAGGGTTCGATCATGGCGCTGAGGCTGTCATTGCGCCATGCGGCAATGATCAGGTCAGCACAGGCACTGATAACGCCGGTCACCCCTACCACCAGGGCCCAGGTCAGGGTCACGGCGCCAATCAGGTTGTGCAGGTCGAGCCAGCGCAGGCGTTTGGATTTGTCGGTGCGCACGGTAGCGAATTCATGGCGGCGCATAAAAGGCAGGTACAGCACTGTGCCGGAGATGATGGCCAATACAAACAGCAGGCCCATAAAGGCCAGTAGCAGCTTGCCGGGCAGCCCGGCGAACATGTCCACATGCAGGCGCAGCATGACCATCATGAGTCCGCCATTGGCTGACGGCACCTCTATGGCTTCGCCCGTGCGCGCATCGAGCATAAAGGTGTGGGAGGAATTGGGTTCGGTGCCGGCGGTGGGTGCCATGATGGTCAGGACGGCATTGGGTTCGTCTTCGTCCCAGCCGAAATACTGCATGACCTCGCCCGGGCGATGAGCTTCGGCGGCGCGCACCAGTTGTTGCAGGTCGAGGGTTGGGGTATCGGCAGGCAGGGTTTTGACCTGCGGCGCATCGCCTAGCAGATGGTCGATTTCATGATGAAAAATCAACGGCAGGCCGGTCAGTGCCAGCATCAGCAAGAACGCAGTGCAAATCAGGCTGGTCCAGGTGTGGATAAAGGACCAGCGGCGGATGGTTTTGCTTTTCATGAAAATCCTGAATGCGTAAACCCCCTGTGGGAGCGGGCTTGCTCGCGATGGCATCAACTCGTTTTTTCAGTTGCACCGAGTTGTCTGCATCGCGGGCAAGCCCGCTCCCACAGGGGGGAGGTGGTGCAGCCCTTAGCGGGTTACCACTTGTAGTTGACGCTGGCCATGACGTTACGGCGGTCGCCGTAGTAGCAATAGAAACCGTCGCAGGTCGACAGGTATTCCTTGTCGAATACGTTGTTGGCGTTCACAGAAACCGTGGCGCCCTTGAGCGTTTTGCTGACCTTGCCCAAGTCGTAATGCACCGCGGCGTCGTAGACGGTATAAGCGTCGGTGTGGCCATAAGAAGCGTCGGGCACATAAGCCATGCTGCCGATTGCGATGTTGTCGGTCTCACCAATGTAGCGGGCACCAAAGCCGACGCCGAAGCCATCCAGCACGCCTTTGTGCCAGGTGTAGTCCGCCCAGATCGAGGCTTGATGTTCAGGTGTCAGGGGGAGTGGACGGTTCTTGTCCAGCGGGTCGGAGACCTTGGTCATCTTGGTGTTGGCATAGGTGTAGGCAGCGGTCAGTTTAAGGTTCTCGTTGACGTTACCCACGGCCTCCAGCTCCACGCCGCGCACGTTGGCTTCACCCAGTGGCCGGCTTACACCCAGGGTGTCGCTGAGCACGATGTTTTTACGGGTCAGGTCATACACAGCAGCGGTGAACAGCATCTCGGTGCCGGGTGGCTGGTACTTGAGGCCCACTTCGTATTGCTTGCCAGTACCGGGCTTGAACGCCTTGCCGCCAAAACCACCCGGCTCGGCCTGGAACGATTCGGCATAGGACACATAAGGCGTGAAGCCGGAATCGAACACATAGCTCAGCGCGGCATTGCCGGTGAAGGCGCTGTCGTCACGTTTGTCGCGCGCATTGTTCTCGTTGTAGAACGTGGTGTCGGTGTGCAGCCAGTCCTGGCGTCCGCCCAAGGTTAAACGCCAGTTATCCAGCGCCATCTGGTCTTGCAGGTAGAGGCCTGTGTCACGGGTTTTCTGGTTGTAGTCGTTGTAAGCGGTGTATTTGACGTTGCTGAAATCCTGCCCGTAGATCGGGTTGATGATGTTGCTGGCCGGGGCTGCGCCGTATTGCCACTTGTAGTTGGTATTGACGCGCTGGTGATCGAGGCCGATCAGTACCGTGTGCTTGAGGGCGCCCGTATTGAAGTCTGCCTGGAAGTTGTTATCCACGGCGAACTGGCTGATGTCTTCGTTCACGATATTGGCGCCGCGCTGCACGGTACCGTCGTCGGCAACGGAGCCGTAGTAACCGCCTGCAGTGATGCCCTGAAATGACAGGTCGCTTTTGGTGTAGCGCAAGTTCTGACGGAACTGCCACACATCGTCAAAGCGGTGTTCGAAGGCGTAACCGAGTGCGTAGTAGGTCTTGTCGTAGAACTCCCACTTCGGATCACCCAGGTTTTCGTGATACTTCACACTGCCCGCCGGTGAGTCAACCTTAGTGCCCTGGATCGGCAAGAACTGACTTGTGATACCGGTGTCGTCACGATTGAACTGGCTGAGGAACGTCAGTTTGGTGTCCGGGTCGATGTTCCAGGTCAGACTGGGCGCGAGGTTATAGCGCTTGTCTTCGTTGTGATCGATGGCGGTGTTGCTGTCGCGTACCAGGCCGCTGATACGGTACAAAAAGCGGCCTTCATCATCGATCGGGCCAGTGCTGTCGAAGCTGATCTGCTTGCGCTGGTAGCTGCCGACCTGGACCTGCACTTCATGGCTGGGGGTGTCCTGCGGGCGACGGCTGACCATGTCCAGCAAACCCCCGGCAGGTGTCTGGCCGTAGACCGATGACGCTGGGCCACGCAGCAGGGCTACGCGCTCCAGGTCCCAGGTTTCCAGCTTGGGCATGGTGTAGGAGCCCTTGGGCAGCGGTAGGCCGTCGAGAAACTGGGTGGGTTCGAAGCCGCGTACCTTCAGCCACTCCGAGCGGCTGTCGCTGCCATAGCTGCTGGCCGTAACGCCGGGCATGTAACGTACTGCATCATCCAGGTTCTGCACCGCCCGGTCCTGCATTTGGCTACGGGTGGCCACGGAGATGGAGCGCGGGGCTTCAGCCAAAGAGGTATCGGTTTTGGTACCCGACGCCGTGCGCTGGGCGAGGTAGCCGTCCACCGGGCCCCAAGCGCTTTCGTAGCTGCCCTGGGCGGAGATGGTCGTTGCTCCTAGAGCCAATGCGCCCTGGGGAATCTCGATCAGAGTAAAGCTGCCAGCCGAGCCGGGCACCAGCTGCAAGCCGCTCCCCTGCAACGCCTCACGCAACGCAGTCGTGGCTTCAAATGTGCCGTTGACCGGCGCCGAGGTTTTGCCTGCCAGCAAGGACGAGTCGATGGCCAGGGTGATGCCAGCCTGGCTGGCGATCTGGTTCAGGGTGGCCGCCAATGGGCCGGCGGGCAGGTTGTAGCTGCGCGCAGAGGATGCCTGTTCGGCGGCGATCAGCGTGGTGCTGGCCAGCGGAGCGCCAAGGGCAATGGCAACAGCCAACAGGCTGGGGCGCAAAAACGTGTCGAGGGTGCGGGACATTCGGCGGGTTCCTGAATGGAAATGTTTCTCAATGCCTATCTGCCGCACGAGATTTGAAAAGTGATAGGGCTTATTGAAAATAATTTAGATTCAGTTCGCCGCAGGCCTGGCGCTGACAGTGACCCACCACGGGGTGCGCTGTTCTATTTGCACCGGCAAGGTCGGCAACAGGGCGTTGAGCGCCAGTTCGACGTTGTTCAGCGGGAAGCTGCCGGTGATGCGCAGGTCGGCCACTTCGGGGGCTACACCCAGGTGGCCACGGTGATAGCGGTTGAGTTCGCCAAGCATGTCGCCCAGGCGCACGTTGTCCAGTACCAGCATGCCCCGTGTCCAGGCGTCGGCCCCGGGACTCACTGCATACATCTGGCCCAGACGGTCGCGGTGCATCAGCACTTGCTGCCCTTCGCTGTAGATGGTTTGTTCGACGCTATCTTCAGGATGGGCCTGGACACGCGATTGCAGCACGCTCAGGCGCGTGCCCTCGTCTTCGCGTTTGACCATGAACCGGGTGCCAAGGGCCAGCAAGCTGCCATCGCGGGTTTGTACGATAAACGGGCGAGGGTCGCCGTGGCCGGTTTCGACCATGATCTCGCCTTCTTGCAGGATGATGCGCCGGGTGCTGTTGTCAAAACGTACATCGACTGCACTGTGGGTATTGAGGTTGAGCAACGTGCCGTCGGCCAGGCGCATCTGGCGCTGTTCACCGGTGGCAGTGCGCTGGTCGGCCATCCAGTAATCGATGGGCAAGTAGTTCTTGCCGGCAAACAGGGCCAGCCCGCACACCAGGGCGATACTCGCCAGGCCGCTGCCGATCTTGCGCGCCTGCTGCTGCACGCCATTGCGCGCATTGAGCAGGGCGTTGCGTGCCGGGATGCCGGTATTGCTGAAGCGCTGGTCGAGCATGCCCAGTTGTAACCAGGCCCGGGCGTGTTCTTCGCTGGCGCTGTACCACTTGGCGAACTCGGCCTGTTCCACGGCGCTGCCGTTGCCGCAATCCAGGCACAGTTGCCAGGCGATGGCGGCGTCCAGCACCTGGGCCGAGACCGGTTTGCCGTTGGCCTGGCTCATGTCGGCTCACCATACAGGGCGATGTAGCACTGGCGGATGCCCTGGGCCAGGTATTGACGTACACGGGGCACCGATACGCCCAGGCGTTCGGCGATTTCGCCGTGGGTCATGCCGTCGAGCCGACTGTGCAGGAAGGCCGCACGCGACTTGCTCGACAGTTTGGCCAACATGCGGTCGATGGCTCGCAGGTCTTCGAGGATCAACTGCTGGGCCTCGGGCGAGGGGTGCTCGGCTTCGGGGATCAGCATCAACTCGTTGAGCCAGGCCTGCTCCAGGGCGGCGCGGCGAAAATAGTCGAACAGCAGGCCTTTGGCGATGGCCGCCAGAAAGGCCCGGGGTTCGCGCGGGGCTTGCAGTTCGGTACGGCCAAGCAGGCGTACAAAAGTGTCCTGGCTGAGGTCCTCTGCCCGCTGCGGGCAGGCTACGTTGCGCCGTAACCACGCCAGCAGCCAGCCGCGATGGTCGCGATAAAGCGCTCCAACCAGCTCACTGTGGGGGGTTTGGACTGACGACAAGAGCATCACCGACTGCAAGTTTTAACTAACGATAATTATTCGCGATTGTGGCAGAGGGAGTGATCCTACGCAATTGACGCTCATCGGATGACATATAAGCGGGGGAGGGTCGTTATTGTGGGAGCGGGCTTGCTCGCGATGGGATCGCCGCGTTTCGCCTGATGAGCCGCGTCGCATGAATAGCGAGCAAGACCCCTCCCACAGATTAAAAACCGTGAATCTGCTTGCGTCGCTGCCACTGGTTAAGCCGCTGTTGCAAGGCCAGGGGGCTGTCGATGCCCTGGACGCTGGCACGGCTGAACAGGATCAGTGCCAGCTCGGCCGTGGCCAGCGCGTCTGCACTGGCGTTGTGACGGTCTTCAACCTGCAGGTTGAAGTGGTTGATCCAGTGATCAAGCCCTGCCTGGCGCGGGTTGAACTGCGGGCAGAGCATCGGTGCCAGTGCGGCCACATCCATAAACGGATGCTGCAACCGATAGCCCAGGCTGTCCTTGAGGGCTCGGGTGAGCATGTGCTGGTCAAATGGTGCATGGAAGGCCAGTACCGGGCTATCGCCGACAAAGTCCATGAAATCCAGCAGCGCATCCACCGGGTCGCTGCCAGCGGCAATGGCGGCAGGTCCCAGTTCATGCAGCAGCATGCTGGGGCTCAGGGGGTGGTCGGGGCGCAGCAGGGTGCGCTCAAAGGCCTGGCTCAAGTCAATGGCGCCGTCTTCAATCACTACTGCACCAATCGACAACACTTGATCGCGGTTGAGATTAAGACCGCTGGTTTCCAGGTCTACCACCACCCAACGCTGACTGCGCAATGGCACATTGCTCAAGGCGGTGGCGGACGGCAATTGCAGCAGGCGTTGCTGTTGCTCAAGGCTTAGCAGCGGTTTTTTGCGGGGTAACAGCCAGGACAACAGGCTCATAGCTGATACCGCAGGGCCAGGCTGCTTTGCAGGCGCTGGGCCTGGCGCAGGGCTTCACGCAGGATACGGCGATCCAGCTGGTTGAGGTTGTCCGGGTCGACGCGATTGGAGTACGGGCGATTTTCCCGGGTTTGCAACTGGTGCTGCTGCATGCGGGTTTGCTGGATAAAGTGGTAAGCCTCTTCGTAGGCACCGCCGTCCAGCGGTTCGATCACGTCGAGAGCAACCAGTTGGCGCAAGCGCTCAAGGGTATTGTTGGCTTCTACACCGTTGGCCAGTGCCAGCAAGCGAGCCCCGTCGACAAAGGGCGTAAGGCCCTGCACCTTGAGGTCGAGGGTGGCCTTGTCACTGCCTTTGCGCTCCAGCACAAACTCGCGAAAGCGCCCCACCGGTGGCCGGTGACGCAGGGCGTTGTCGGCCATCATGCGCTGGAACAGGCGGTTGTCGGCCACTTGCTCAAGGATGCCGCGACGTAGTTGCGCGCAGCCCTGTTCATCGCCCCAGACCACGCGCAGGTCGAAGTAGATGGTGGAGGCCAGCAGGTTTTCCGGGGTGGCTTCACGAATAAACGCCGCAAAGCGCCGCGCCCATTCGGTACGGGACAAGCACAGGTCGGGGTTGCCGGCCATGATATTGCCCTTGCACAGGGTAAAGCCGCAGGCCGCCAGGTGCTGGTTGATCTGCTGGGCGATGGGCAGCAGGCGCTGGCGAATGTCGGCGGCCTCGGCAGCGTCCCTGGCCTCGAACAGGATGCCGTTGTCCTGGTCGGTGTGCAGGGTTTGTTCGCTCCGTCCTTCGCTGCCAAAACACAGCCAGGTAAACGGCACGCCGGGGTCACCCTTGTCGGCCAGCACCAGTTCAATCACCCGGCAGACGGTGTGATCGTTCAGTTGGGTGATGATATGGGTGATTTGCGTGGAAGATGCGCCGTGGGCCAGCATGCGCTCAACCAGCTGGCCGATTTCGCCGCGCAGGCTGATCAGGGTTTCCAGCCGTGGAGCATGGCGAATGGTACGTGCCAGATGCACCAGGTCGACCCGTTGCAGCGAAAACAGGTCACGCTCGGAAACAACCCCACACAGGCGTTGATCTTTAACCAGGCACACGTGGGCAATATGCCGCTGGGTCATGGCGATTGCAGCGTCGAAAGCGCTGTGATCGGGGCTCAGGTAGAACGGCCCGGGGGTCATGTGCAGGTCGATGGCCTGGTCGAAATCCTCAATGCCATTGGCAACGACCTGACGCAGGTCGCGCAGGGTGAAAATCCCCAGCGGGGCCTTGAACTCGTCGACCACCACAATGCTGCCCACCTGCTGTTCGTGCATCAGACGCACGGCTTCACGCAGTGCAACCTGAGGCGCGCAGGTCACGGGATGACGCATGGCCAGTTCACCCAGGCGGGTGTTGAGCGAGTACTGGGTGCCGAGGGTTTCAGCGGCTTTTTGCTGCACCTGCTGATTGACCTTGTCCAGCAGGCTGCTGACGCCGCGCAAGGCAAAGTCGCGAAATTCGTCGGACAGGCCAAACAGTTTGATAAACGCGGTTTTGTTCAGTTGCAGGCAGAACGTATCTTCGGCGGCCCGGTGTTCGGTGCGGGTGGCGCGCTCGCCCAGCAGCGCGGCCAGGGGGAAGCATTCGCCGGCGGTGATCTCGAAGGTGGTCTGGGCTTCTTCGCGACCGGCGTGGGTGCGCTCGCCCACCACTCGGCCCTGCTTGACGATATAGAAGTGCTCCACCGGCCCGTCGGTGGGTCGGATGATGCTTTCGCCCGGGGCATAGAAGCGCAGTTGGCACTGCTCGACCAGGTACGCCAGGTGAGTGTTTTCCATTTGGTTGAAGGGCGGGAATCGCTGCAAGAATTGCATGGTGCCGTGAATGTTCTGCAACACCGCGGTTTTCCCTGCCTGGAGAAACGCATCCGATTTACTCATTACTGATACCGCGTCGTTGGTTGTGAGCCGTTGTTGTTATGACCGGACAGGGCATCGCCCCAAGGTGTATTTCTATCCCTCATGCTCGGTGGTCTGCGCGCGGGTGCCCATTGGACGTAAGTCTATGGGGCAGCGTTGTGCTGCTGTTTTAAAAACATCGCACATTGGTTTCAGATATTTCTTGTGCTGGCAGGCTTGGAAATACCGGAATGTGAGCGCACATTTACACCCAGTAATGGATAACCGACTACGCTATTAGGATATTTCGCCTGCAAGTCAGCTTCCGAGAAGCCTATGACCGAACACGACATTTTGACTGACGCCGAAAGAGAGGCCTTACAAGAGGTCATGCAGACACCTGCTTCGGTCTCGTCATGTGTGTTGATTGTCGAAGATGATGTTTTGGCTCGGGAGTTGTTGGCGGAGTTTCTTGAACTCAATGCCATTGAGTGCCTCCAGGCCAGCAATGAAGAAGAAGCGCTGGCGCTATTGGCATCGGGCCAGCCGATCAACCTGATGCTCACCGATTTGCGCATGCTGCCCCACGATGGCTTGCATCTGATCCGCAAAGTGCGTGAATCCGAGCGGGCGGCCTTGCCGGTTATCATCATGTCGGGGGATGCGAATGTACGGGATGCCATCGATGCCATGCATTTGAGCGTGGTGGACTTTTTGCTCAAGCCGATTGATACCGACAGGTTGCTCAAGCTGATCCGTGAGGAGTTGGGGATGTAAGGTTGGTCTCCCACCGTGTCAAAAAAAAGCCCCGAATGATCGGGGCTTTTTTTATTGCTGCGGGTTACAGGCCGTTTCTGGCCTTGAACTCGCGCCGACGACGGTGCAGTACCGGCTCGGTGTAGCCGTTAGGCTGTTTGGTGCCTTCGATGACCAGTTCGACCGCCGCCTGGAAGGCGATATTGCTGTCGAAGTCCGGCGCCAGCGGACGGTACAGCGCGTCGTTGGCGTTCTGGCGGTCAACCACCGGTGCCATGCGCTTGAGGCTTGCCATGACCTGCTCTTCGTTGACGATGCCGTGACGCAGCCAGTTGGCGATGTGCTGGCTGGAGATGCGCAGCGTGGCACGGTCTTCCATCAGGCCGATGTCGTTGATGTCCGGCACCTTGGAGCACCCCACGCCCTGGTCGATCCAGCGCACAACGTAGCCCAGGATGCCCTGGGAGTTGTTGTCCAGTTCGTTCTGGATCTGTTCCGGGGTCCACTGCGGGTTCACCGCCAGCGGGATGGTCAGGATGTCGTCCACCGAAGCCGGAGCGCGCTTGGCCAGTTCGGCCTGACGGGCGAACACGTCAACCTTGTGGTAATGCAGCGCGTGCAGGGCGGCGGCGGTCGGTGACGGCACCCAGGCAGTGTTGGCGCCGGCCAGCGGGTGAGCGATTTTCTGCTCCAGCATGGCGGCCATCAGATCGGGCATGGCCCACATGCCTTTACCGATTTGTGCACGACCTTGCAGGCCAGTGCTCAAGCCGACATCGACGTTGTTGTTTTCGTAGGCCGAAATCCACTTCTGGGCTTTCATGTCGGCCTTGCGCACGACCGGGCCGGCTTCCATCGACGTGTGAATCTCGTCGCCGGTACGGTCCAGGAAGCCGGTGTTGATAAACACCACTCGCTCGCTGGCGGCCTTGATGCAGGCCTTGAGGTTGATCGTGGTACGGCGCTCTTCGTCCATGATTCCGACCTTGAGCGTGTTGCGTGGCAGCTTGAGCACGTCTTCGATGCGGCCGAACAGCTCGTTGGTGAACGCGGCTTCTTCAGCCCCGTGCATCTTCGGCTTGACGATATACACCGAGCCGGTGCGGCTGTTGCTGCGCGTGGTCTGGCCATTGAGGCTGTGGATAGCCGCCAGGCTGGTGAGCAGGCCGTCGAGGATGCCTTCGGGCACTTCGTTGCCGTCTTTGTCGAGGATCGCATCGATGGTCATCAGGTGGCCGACGTTGCGCACGAACAACAGCGAGCGGCCGTGGAGGCTGACGGTGCCGCCGTTTGGCGCGGTGTACTCGCGATCCGGGTTCATGGTGCGGGTAAAGGTCTGGCCGCCCTTGGATACTTGCTCGCTGAGGTCACCCTTCATCAGGCCGAGCCAGTTGCGGTAGATCACCACCTTGTCATCGGCATCGACCGCAGCGACCGAGTCTTCGCAGTCCATGATGGTGGTCAGGGCGGCTTCCATCAGCACGTCTTTGACGCCTGCAGCATCGGTCTGGCCGACGGGGCTGGCCGCGTCGACCTGGATTTCGAAATGCAGGCCGTTGTGCTTGAGCAGCACGGCCGTCGGCGCTGCGGCCGTGCCGTGGTAACCGATCAACTGCGCGGTGTCGCGCAGGCCGGTGCTGGCGCCGCCCTTGAGGGTGACCTGCAAGGCGCCGTCAACAATGGCGTAGCCGCTGGAATCAACGTGGGAGCCGCTGGCCAGAGGTGCAGCTTCGTCGAGGAAGGCGCGGGCGAAGGCGATGACCTTGTCGCCGCGAACCTTGTTGTAGCCTTTGCCCTTTTCGGCGCCGTCGGCTTCGCTGATGGCGTCGGTGCCGTAAAGCGCGTCGTACAGCGAGCCCCAACGGGCGTTAGAGGCGTTGAGGGCAAAGCGCGCATTCATCACCGGCACCACCAATTGCGGGCCGGCCATGCGGGCGATTTCGTCATCGACGTTTTGCGTCGTTGCCTGGAAATCCGCAGCTTCTGGCTGCAGATACCCGATATCCTGGAGGAAGGCCTTATAAGCCACGGCGTCATGGGCCTTGCCGGCCTGCGCCTGGTGCCAGGCGTCGATGCGCGCCTGCAAATCATCGCGTTTGGCGAGCAGTGCTTTGTTCTTGGGTGCCAGGTCGTTGATGACCTTGTCGGCACCGGCCCAGAACTGATCGGCGGTGAGGCCGGTACCGGGGATAGCTTCGTTGTTGACGAAGTCGAACAGGACTTTGGCGACCTGCAGGCCACCGACGTGAACGTGTTCAGTCATTGCTTGCCTCACTCATTTTTATTTAAAGCCTGGAGCGCTTCTCAAAACACCGCCAGAGCGGGTTTGTACGGGGATTGCAGACGCTTTGGCAGACCATGTTGCAAGTTATGTAGTGGTCGCCGAGGCATACTACATGATCAATTGCAGATGTGAAAATCAGACTGATCACGTCGTTCTGCGACCATTTTTACGCGAACGGTCACTCAGAAGAACGGGATGTTCTCAAGAAACAGGCAGGTTGTTCCAGATAATTCTAAAAACAGTACACAATTTGTGATTTTGAAGGCATCTGTGGAGCAGGCTTGCTCGTGATTCGGGCGACGCGGTCTGTCAGGCAAACCGTGGCGAGACCATCGCGAGCAAGCCCGCTCCCACAGGGAAGGGTGTTGCCTATACTCAATCGACCCCCTAATAAGAGAGTCCCGCCATGAATCATCTTGTTATCACTGTCTTTGCCCAGGACAAGGCCGGGCAGGTCGAGCGTATTGCCCAGTGCATCGCCGAGCATGGAGGTAACTGGCTGGAGAGTCGCATGTCGCGTATGGCCGGGCAATTTGCCGGGATCCTGCGTGTCGGCGTGCCTGCCGAAGCCCACGATGAGCTGGTCGATGCGCTGCAGCGGTTGGGCAAGGAAGGGATTCGGGTATTGATCGCCGAAAGCGGGATCGAGCAGTCCTGCACCTGGAAGCCCATCGCCATGGAGCTGGTGGGCAACGACCGCCCCGGCATTGTGCGCGATATCACCCGGGTGCTGACCGAGCAGGGGGTGAGCCTGGAGCGGCTGGTGACCGATGTGCGGCCCGCGCCCATGAGCAACGAGCCGCTGTTTCATGCCGAGGCCATTCTGGCTGTGCCCCTGACCTTATCGCTCGACGTGCTGCAAAAGCGTCTGGAAACCCTGGCCGATGAACTGCTGGTAGACCTCAAGTTCAGCACGGAAGAGTAACTGCGCTGGTTCAGCTGCGCTGGCGCAGGCTGAACCAGGCATCGAGGCTGTACACCACCAGCCCGGCCCAGATAAACGCAAAGGCGATCAAGGTGCTTTCGGACAGGTGTTCGCCATACACCCAGACCGCCAGGATCAGCACCAGCGTCGGCGCGATGTACTGCATAAAGCCCAGGGTCGTGTAGGGCAGATGTCGTGCGGCGGCGTTGAAACTGACCAGGGGTATCAGTGTGGCCGGGCCGGCAAATACCAGCAGCCAGGCCTCTGAGGTACTCCAGAAGTCAACGTGGGCGCTGTTGGCTTCCGGATGCAGCAACAGCCAGCCGATGGCAACCGGGACCAGGATCCAGGTTTCTACCACCAGCCCCGGCAGCGCCTTGACCGGTGCTTGCTTGCGAATCAGCCCGTAAAAGCCAAACGTCAGCGCCAGCACCAGCGATACCCACGGCAGGCTGCCCACTTGCCACACTTGTTGTGCCACGCCCGCAGCTGCCAGGCCTACGGCAATCCACTGCAAGCGGCGCAGGCGTTCGCCCAGCAGCAACATGCCGAGCAATACGTTTACCAGCGGGTTGATGTAATAGCCCAGGCTGGCTTCGACCATGCGGTCGTTATTTACGGCCCATACATAGGTCAGCCAGTTGGCGGCAATCAGCAGGCCGCTGATGGTCAGCACGCCCAGGCGTTTGGGGTTGTCGCGCAGTTCCTGCCACCAGCCGGGGTGCTTCCACACCAGCAGCAGCAACGAGCCGAACAAGGCCGACCAGAGCACCCGGTTGACGATGATTTCGGCCGCCGGGACGCTGGCCAGCAGTTTGAAGTAGAGCGGGAAGATGCCCCAGATGACATAGGCCGTGAGGCCTAAAATATACCCGCGGCGCGGGTTGGCGGCTTGCATGCAGAATCCTTGCTTAGGCAACTAACAGACACGGAAGAAGTCAGGATTGTAAGCAGGTTTTGCAGGCGTGTCGTGCAGGAGATTTGCAAGGCAGACAGTTGTTTTTGCACCAGCAGCGTTCCCGGATTTTCTGTGGGAGCGGGCTTGCTCGCGATGCGGGCGCTGCGGTCTGACAGTTAAACCGCATCGAGCCAATCGCGAGCAAGCCCGCTCCCACAAGAGCCACATACATGGCGTCAGAACAGTTTCAGCGGCTCCTCATTGAGTGCTGAAAGCTGTTCACGCAATGCCAGGATCTGGTCGCCCCAGTAGCGTTCGGTACCAAACCACGGGAAGCTGTGGGGGAAGGCCGGGTCGTCCCAGCGTCGCGCCAGCCAGGCGCTGTAGTGCATCAGGCGCAAAGCGCGCAGCGGCTCGATCAATGCCAGCTCCCGCGGATTGAAGTCATGAAATTCGCTGTAGCCGTCCATCAATTCTGACAGCTGCCCCAGACATTCCTGGCGATCACCGGCCAGCATCATCCACAAATCCTGCACCGCAGGGCCCATGCGGCAGTCATCGAGGTCGACGATATGGAACACTTCGTCGCGGCACATCATGTTGCCGGGGTGGCAATCGCCATGCATGCGGATGTTGGTGTGCGGGGTGGCGGCGTAGACGTCTTCAACGCGCTTGAGCAGGTCGCGGGCGACGGACTCGTAGGCCGGGAGCAAGCTGCGCGGTATGAAGTTGCCTTCGAGCAGGGTGGTCAGCGAGTCGTGACCGAAGTTTTTCACGCCCAGTGCTTCGCGGTGTTCGAACGGCTTGGTGGCGCCTACGGCATGCAGGCGGCCGAGCAGTTGCCCGAGACGATACAGCTGGTCCAGGTTTCCCGGCTCTGGCGCACGGCCACCACGGCGTGGGAACAAGGTAAAGCGAAAGCCCTGGTGCTCGAACAGGCTTTGGCCGTTGTGAATCATCGGGGCCACGACCGGGACTTCGCAGTCGGCCAGTTCGAAGGTGAAGCGGTGCTCTTCGAGGATCGCTTCGTTGGTCCAGCGCTGAGGGCGATAGAACTTGGCGATCAGCGGCTGCGAGTCTTCGATGCCGACCTGATACACGCGGTTTTCGTAGCTGTTGAGCGCCAACACGCGGGCATCGCTCAGGAAACCGATGCTCTCGACGGCGTCGAGCACCAGATCAGGGGTAAGTGTTGCAAACGGATGAGACATGCTGACTCCTGCGCGCAGCAGGCTGCCGCGTCCGGCCATGCATGTTAGCGCAGACCGGGGCCCGGAAGGCGACTTAATCCGCTGTGGGAGCGGGCTTGCTCACGATGCAGGCGCTGCGGTCTGTCAGTTAAATCGCACCAACCCGATCGCGAGCAAGCCCGCTCCCACACCGAAAGGGTCAGGCGCCGACGATACCGCCGTCTTCACGGCTGATGGCCATGACCGAAGAACGCGGTTTGCCGTTGGGCAGATGCTCGGGGAAGGTGGATCCGCCGTTTTCGCCGGGGTGCTGAATACCAACGAACAGGGTTTTGTGGTCGGGCGAGAAGCTGATGCCGGTGACTTCACAGCCAATCGGCCCGACCATGAAGCGGCGGATTTCACCGCTGGCCGGGTCGGCGCAGAGCATCTGGTTATTGCCCATGCCGGCAAAGTCACCGCTGTTACTGGCATCGCCGTCGGTGAGGATCCACAAGCGCCCTGCGTCGTCGAAACCCAGGCCGTCGGGGCTGTTGAACATGTTTTGCGGGGTAATGTTGGCCGAGCCACCTTTGGCCGTTTTGCCGTGCACTGCCGGGTTGCCGGCCACCACGAACAGGTCCCAGTCAAAGGTGTCCGAGCCGTGATCACCCTTATGGGCGTTCCAGCGCAGGATTTGTCCGTAGACGTTTTTCTCACGCGGGTTGGGTCCGCCAGCCGGTTGTCCATTCTCGCCACGTTTGACGTTGTTGGTCAGGGTGCAATAAACCTGGCCGTCTTTGGGGCTGACCACTATCCATTCCGGGCGGTCCATGCGTGTGGCGCCGACTGTGCTGCCTGCCAGGCGGGCATGGATCAGGGTATCGGCCTGGCTGGCGAAACCATGGTCGGCATCAATGCCGTTTTTGCCGTGACTCAGTTCAAGCCACTGGCCCTGGCCCTTGGGGCGATCAGGGTTGCTGTCGCCATTGTCAAAGCGCGCCACATAAAGCGTGCCGTGGTCGAGCAGGTCGCGATTGGCCTTGGGGTTCTGGTGGTCGATCTTGTCGCGGCTGATAAATTTGTAGATGAACTCGCCGCGTTCATCGTCGCCCATATAGACCACGGCACGACCGTCGCCGGTTTCGGCCAGGGCGGCGTTTTCGTGTTTGAAACGGCCCAGGGCGGTGCGTTTGACCGGTGTTGAAAGCGGGTCGAACGGGTCGATTTCCACTACCCAGCCGTGACGGTTGAGTTCGTTGGGGTTGAGTGCCAGGTCGAAGCGCGGGTCGTGTTGGTGCCAGTTGATATCCTTGCTGGCCGCCACGGCACCATAGCGCTTTTGCGCGGTGTCGAAGGTTTGCTTGGCATCAGAGCTGCCGAAACAATCAGTGAAGTTTTCTTCGCACGTCAGATAAGTGCCCCACGGGGTTTTGCCGTTGGCGCAGTTCTGGAACGTGCCCAGGGCACGGCTGCCGGTGGCATCGGCCCGGGTGCGCAGCAGTTCGTGGCCCGCCGCGGGACCGCTGAGGCGGATCGGCGTGTTGCCGTGGATGCGCCGGTTAAAGGGTGAGCCCTGAACAAACTGCCAGCTGTCGCCCTTGCGCTGGATTTCGATCACCGACACGCCTTCACTGGCCAGGGCCTTGCGCACTTCTTCAAGGGAAGTGGGCGAGCCACCGTGAGGGTAGAGGTAGCGGTAGTTGGTGTATTCGTTGTTGATCGCCATGAGGGCCCGGTTCGGGTCATCGGGGAAGGCGAACAGGCTCATGCCGTCATTGTTGTCGCCAAATTGCACTTCCTGCTCGCTGGCGGTGCCTTTACCGGAAGGGTCAAACGCCGGGCCTTTGGCCTGCAACGGCTGACCCCAGCTGATGAGCACCGAGGAACGGTAGCCGGGCGGCAGGCTGATGGTGTCGGTGGTGGCTGCGTTGATGCTGTCGAACCCCAGCAGGTTGCTGTTGGCGGCGCTGACCCCGGCCGCCAGGGCGCTGCGACCAAGCAGGCCGCCGCCGAGGAACATCGCCGCACCACACAAGGCGCCCGCACTGATAAAGCCCCGACGGCTCAGGCCGATGATCTGCTCAAGGTCGGTGGATTGGTTTTCTTCTAATAGGCTCATGGCTGGCTCGTCTGGCAACGGTTTTGGCAGACACCATAAGCAGCGGGTATGACAGGGATGTTTCAGTTTTTGTTTGAAAACCCCCTCTCCCATAGGGAGAGGGGACTGGTTTAGGGGGGGGTGAAGGCGCATGCGGTCAGCTCCCTCTCCCTCCTGGAGAAGGGTGGGGTGAGGGCAGCGGTTTAGAGCGCTGTGCCCAGCAACACCAGCGTCGGCGCAAACTGCACCTGTGCCGTACTGCCCACGGTCAGTCCAAGTGTTTCAAGGTGTTGCGGTTCGGTCAGCGCACACAGCGTCTGGCCGCCAGGCAGGCTGATGCGCACTTCACTGGGGCCGTCGGCGATGTGCAGGATCTGTTGGATCTGCCCGTGCAGGTGATTGTGTTCGGGGCTGGGCACTTGTGCGACGTCGATCAACTGCAGCCAGCCCGCTTTGATCAGCGCCACCGCCGGGCTATTGATCGCCAGTTCCAGGTGCTGGGTGCTGTCGTGGGTGATTTGCGCCTGCAAGGTCAGGCCACCGGGCAACTCAAGGTCAATCAGATCGTTGTGACCATGCCTGTGGATGGCAATCACGGTACCGTGCAACTGGTTACGGGCGCTGGTACGCAACATCAGGCGGCCGAGCAGATCGAGATCCCGGGCGTCTTCGGCGGCGTCCAGCACCTGAGCCTGTAACGCCTGCAAGCGCTGATAAAGGCGCAGCACCCGCTCACCGGCCACGGACAACCGGGCGCCGCCTCCGCCCTTGCCGCCAATGCTGCGCTGCACCAAGGGGGTTTGCGCCAGGTTGTTCAGCTCATCGATGGCATCCCACGCAGCCTTGTAGCTGATGCCCGCACTTTTGGCGGCAGCCGTGATCGAGCCCTGCTCGGCGATGTGTTGCAACAGGGCAATACGTTGCGGGCGGTGGACAATATGCTGGGCAAGCAGGGCAGGCAGGTGCATGAAGGCAGGTTCGCAAGACGGGGAGTGCCCGAAAAGTGCCTGCTCCACGGGGAGACGTCAAGCAAGCCCATCAGGTTTTGGCGTGCGCGCCAGGCAATACACATCGACCCGCCGCGCCCCACCCTTGAGCAACAGGCGCGCCAGGCTTTCTGCCGTGGCGCCGGTGGTCAGCACGTCATCGATCAGGGCCAGATGCAAGCCATTCACCTGCACCCCTGGCGCGAGGCTGAATGCGTGGCGCAGGTTGCGTTTGCGGGTTTTGGCGTCCAGATCCTGTTGCGCAGCGGTGTTCCGCGAACGCAGCAGCCAGTGCGGCTGGCAGGGGATGCGCAACTGCTTGCCGAGCCAATCCCCCAGCATCCCGGCCTGGTTATAGCCACGCTCACGCAAGCGTTTGGTGGACAGGGGTACCGGCAGCAGGGCGTCAGGTCGAGGTTCACCCATGTTGAAGCTATCAAGCAGTGATTGCCCAAGAATTTCGGCCAAAAGGCGGCCGTAGGGCCATTTGCTGTGGTGCTTGAAGCGCACGATCAGGCTGTCGATCGGAAAGCCATACACCCAAGGTGCATGAACTCGTTCGAAGGCGGGTGGCTGTCTGATGCAATGGCCGCAAACCAGTCCCGCCATGGGCAGCGGCAAAGCGCAGCGCTGGCAGCGGTCACCCAGCCAGGGCAGTTCCAGTTCGCAGGCGACGCACAGGGCCTGCTCTGTACGGGCGCGCTCGTCACACAACAAACATGACTGGTTGTTTATTAACCAATTGTAAACCAATCGAATCCATAGTGGTTGACAGTTCATGTCACATCCTTAAACATGCCGATATCCGTGCCGTGCCTGGGTTTTTTGCCTCGGGTTCTAGTCAAAGCATAAACAAGAGAAACGCCGATGAGCGCCAGCAGCCTTGCCAACTTGCGACATGATTGGTCATTAGCCGAAGTCCGGGCGATGTTCACCCAGCCTTTCAACGACCTGCTTTTCGAGGCACAGACCGTTCACCGCAAGCATTTCAATGCCAACCGGGTTCAAGTTTCGACGCTGTTATCGATCAAGACCGGGGCCTGCCCGGAAGATTGCAAATATTGTCCGCAGTCGGGCCACTACAACACCGGCCTGGCCAAAGAGAAGCTGATGCAGGTGCAGAAGGTGCTTGAAGAAGCACAGCGGGCCAAGGACATCGGTGCCACCCGTTTTTGCATGGGCGCAGCCTGGAAGCACCCGTCGGCCAAAGACATGCCCTACGTGCTGGAAATGGTCAAAGGGGTGAAGGCCATGGGCCTGGAAACCTGCATGACCCTGGGCAAGCTCGATCAGGAGCAGACCGCTGCACTGGCCCATGCCGGTCTCGACTACTACAACCACAACCTCGACACCTCGCCCGAGTTCTACACCAGCATCATCACCACGCGGACCTACAGCGAACGCCTGCAAACCCTGAGTTACGTGCGCGACAGCGGGATGAAAATCTGCTCCGGTGGCATCCTGGGCATGGGCGAGTCGCTGGACGACCGCGCCAACCTGCTGATCCAGCTGGCCAATCTGCCTGAGCACCCGGAATCGGTGCCCATCAACATGCTGGTGAAAGTGGCCGGCACGCCGATGGAGAACGCCGAAGACATCGACCCCTTTGATTTCATCCGCATGCTGGCAGTAGCGCGAATCATGATGCCTCTGAGCCATGTACGCCTGTCCGCAGGTCGTGAGGCAATGAACGAGCAAATGCAGGCGCTGGCGTTCTTTGCCGGGGCCAACTCTATCTTTTACGGCGACAAACTGCTGACCACGGCCAACCCGCAGGCAGACAAGGACATGCGGCTGTTCAGCCGTTTGGGCATTCTGCCGGAAGAGGGTAAAGATCACGCCGACGAGGTGCATCAGGCGGCGATAGAGCACGCGCTTAGGGATCAGAAGTCCAGCGAGCAGTTCTATAACGCTGTGGTTTAACCACCGTGCAGGCCTGTAGTCGTTGCCGCAGGCTGCGATAAGGTCCGCAGGACCTTCGCTTTCAATACCGAAGCCGGGGCCGCTTCGCTGCCCATCGCAGCCTGCGCCAGCGGCTACAAGGGATTATAGTCAGCATGTCATTCGATCTACGCTCCCGGCTGGCCGCACGCCGCGCCGATAACCTGTATCGCCAGCGCCCGCTGCTAGAAAGCCCGCAAGGGCCGCAGGTGGTGGTCGATGGCAAGCCTCTGCTCGCCTTCTGCAATAACGACTACCTGGGCCTGGCCAGTCACCCGCAAGTGATTGAAGCCTGGCAAGCGGGAGCATCGCGCTGGGGCGTAGGCGGCGGTGCGTCGCATCTGGTCATCGGTCACAGCACCCCGCACCACGCACTGGAGGAGGTCCTGGCCGAGTTCACCGGTCGCCCGCGTGCGCTGCTGTTCAGTAACGGATACATGGCCAACATGGGAGCCGTCACCGCGTTGGTCGGGCAAGGCGATACGGTGCTGGAAGACCGCCTCAACCATGCCTCCCTGCTGGATGCCGGTTTGTTGAGCGGGGCGCGCTTCAACCGCTACCTGCATAACGATGCAAGTAGCCTTGCCAAGCGTCTGGAAAAAGCCAGCGGCAGTACGCTGGTGGTCACCGATGGCGTATTCAGCATGGACGGCGATCTGGCCGACCTCCCCGCTCTGGCCCGTGAAACCAAGGCCAAGGGTGCCTGGTTGATGGTAGACGATGCCCACGGTTTTGGTCCGTTGGGCGCCAATGGCGGCGGGATTGCCGAACATTTTGGCCTGAGTGCTGACGATGTGCCGGTACTGGTAGGAACGCTGGGCAAGGCATTTGGCACCAGCGGTGCATTTGTCGCGGGCAGCGAAGAACTGATCGAAAGCCTGATCCAGTTCGCCCGACCTTACATCTACACCACCAGCCAGCCTCCGGCGCTGGCCTGTGCGACGCTCAAAAGCCTTGAGCTGCTGCGCACCGAGCATTGGCGCCGTGAGCATCTGAACAAGTTGATTGCTCAGTTTCGCCTTGGTGCCGAGCAAATTGGCCTGCAGTTGATGGACAGCTTTACGCCGATCCAGCCGATCATGATCGGTGACAGTGGCCAAGCCCTTCGCCTGTCGCAGAGGCTGCGCGAGCGCGGCTTGCTGGTGACTGCAATCCGCCCGCCCACTGTCCCCGCAGGCAGCGCCCGTTTGCGCGTGACACTGTCGGCCGCCCACACAGAAGCACAGGTACAGCTATTGTTAACGGCACTCGACGACTGTTGGCGTACGTTGGAGCCTGCTCATGCGTGATCGTTTGATTCTGCTGCCGGGCTGGGGCCTGGGGGTTTCACCTCTAGAGCCTCTGGCCGAGGCCTTGCGCGGGCTGGACGAGCACTTGCGGGTCGAAATCGAACCGCTACCGCTGCTGCTGTCCACCGCTCTTGACGACTGGCTCGATGAACTCGACGCGACCCTGCCCGACAACGTCTGGCTGGGTGGATGGTCGCTGGGCGGGATGCTTGCCAGCGAGCTGGCTGCGCGTCGCGGCGATCGCTGCTGCGGGCTGGTTACCTTGGCCAGCAACCCGAGCTTTGTCAGTCGCGCGGATTGGCCAGGCGCCATGCCTGTCTCCACGTTCGAGCCGTTCCTGAGCGGTTTTGGTGATGCGCCGAATACCACGCTCAAACGTTTTTGCCTGCTCTGCAGCCAGGGCTCGGATGAGCCGCGGGCGCTTGCCAGCCTGCTGCTGGCCGGCGCACCCAATGCTCAGCCCGATGCCTTGTCGGCCGGCCTTGAATTGCTCGGCAGGCTGGATACGCGGGCAGCCTTGCAGCGTTTCAACGGGCCGCAATTGCACCTGTTTGCGGGGCTTGATGCCCTGGTTCCGGAGCAGGCGGCAAGTGATGTGCTGGCGCTGTTACCCGATGTCGAAGTGGGTCTGATTGAACAGGCCTGTCATGCATTTTTACTGGAAGCCCCGCACGAACTGGCGGCGGCGATTCAGGCTTTTTTACACGAGTCGGGCGATGAATGATTTGAGTATTGCGATGCTTGCGGCCAGCTTGCCGAACAAGCGTCAAGTGGCTGTCTCGTTTTCCCGTGCGGCCGCCAGTTACGACAGCGTCGCCCAATTGCAGCGTGACGTTGGCCATGAGCTGATGGCCCGTTTACCGCAGGATTTGAGCCCGCAGCGCTGGCTGGATCTGGGCAGTGGCACAGGTTATTTCAGCCGCGTGCTGGGTCAGCGCTTTACCCATAGTCAGGGGGTGGCACTGGATATCGCCCAAGGCATGCTGGCGTATGCCCGGCCTTTGGGCGGGGCACAGCATTTTATCGCTGGCGATGCCGAAAGCCTGCCGCTGCAAGCAAACAGTTGTGATCTGATTTTCTCCAGCCTGGCGCTGCAATGGTGTGCTGATTTTCGCGCGGTGCTGAATGAGGCGCAGCGTGTGCTCAAACCTGGTGGGGTCCTGGCCTTCACCAGTTTGTGCGTGGGCACCTTGAATGAGCTGCGTGATAGCTGGCGGGCAGTCGACGGCCAGGCTCACGTCAATCGTTTTCGTGAGTTCACGGCCTATCAGCAGCTTTGCGCCGACAGCGGTCTGCAGGTGCTCGGCTTGCAGAATCAGCCGCATGTGCTGCACTACCCGCAAGTACGCCAGCTGAGCCATGAGCTTAAAGCGCTCGGTGCACATAATCTCAACCCGGGACGTCCTGAGGGGCTGACCGGCAGGGCGCGGGTTCAGGGGCTGGTTGGCGCCTACGAGCAGTTTCGTCAGCCGCTGGGGTTACCGGCGACTTATCAGGTGGTCTACGGCATTCTGGAGAAAGCGCGATGAGCCCAGCGTACTTCATCACCGGTACGGACACAGATGTAGGCAAAACCACGGTGGCGGCAGGTTTTCTGTATGCCGCGCGCACGGCCGGGCTGAGTACGGCCGCGGGCAAGCCGGTTGCCTCGGGTTGTGAAGTCACTCCCCAGGGATTGCGCAATGCTGACGCACTGGCATTGATGGCCGAGAGCTCGATCAAGTTGAGTTATGACGAGGTCAACCCGGTGGCGTTCGAGCCGGCCATCGCCCCGCATATCGCAGCGCGTGAAGCCGGGGTGGTACTGACGGTGCGCTCGCTGCTGGAGCCGATGCAGCACATTCTGGGTCAAAAGGCCGACTTCACCCTGATTGAAGGCGCCGGCGGCTGGCGCGTGCCGTTGTCCGGTCAGGACAGTTTGTCGGAGTTGGCACAGGCGCTGGACCTGCCGGTAATCCTGGTGGTGGGCGTGCGTCTGGGCTGTATCAGCCATGCACTGTTGACCGCCGAGGCGATTGCCCGTGATGGCCTGCAGCTGGCTGGCTGGGTCGCCAATATCATTGGCCCGAAAACCTCACGCCTGGAAGAAAACCTCGCCACCCTGGCGGAGCGATTGCCCGCGCCTTGCCTTGGGCGTGTGCCTAAACTCAAATCAGCGTCGGCGCAGTCCGTGGCTGAATACCTGCAACTGGATTTGCTGGACTGATACACCGCTTGAATCTGTGGGGCGGGCTTGCTCGCGATGGCCTCGCCTCGCCTCGCCTCGGTCTGCCTGACTGTCCGAACCGGCTGTATCGCGAGCAAGCCCACCCCAAAAATATCCCCTCCCTTGATCAGACAAATCCGACCCAAGACGAACGGCGGCTTCGCGCTGCTTGACAATAAATAGGCGTAAACGTATGTTTCAAACACCTGTTTGACCGCCATAACAAATCCACGCGGTTGTTCATCCCCGGTTTCATCAGCAGAGGTTTATCGCTATGCCTGACTACAAGGCCCCCTTGCGTGATATTCGCTTCGTTCGTGACGAACTGCTCGGTTACGAAGCGCACTATCAGAGCCTGCCGGCTTGCCAGGACGCCACTCCAGATATGGTTGACGCCATTCTTGAAGAAGGCGCCAAGTTTTGTGAGCAGGTGCTGGCACCTCTGAACCGCGTGGGTGACATCGAAGGCTGCACCTGGAGCGAAACCGGGGTTAAAACCCCTACAGGCTTCAAAGAAGCCTACAAACAATTCGTTGAAGGCGGCTGGCCGAGCCTGGCTCACGACGTAGAGCACGGTGGTCAAGGCCTGCCGGAATCGCTGGGCCTGGCCGTGAGCGAAATGGTCGGTGCAGCCAACTGGTCGTGGGGCATGTACCCTGGCCTGTCCCATGGTGCGATGAACACCATCTCCGAGCACGGCACCCCCGAGCAGCAAGAGACCTACCTGACCAAGCTGGTGACCGGCGAATGGACCGGCACCATGTGCCTGACCGAATCGCACTGCGGTACTGACCTGGGCCTGCTGCGCACCAAGGCTGAACCTCAGGCTGACGGATCCTACAAGATTTCCGGCACCAAGATCTTTATCTCGGCCGGTGAACACGATATGGCCGATAACATCGTGCACATCGTGCTGGCTCGCCTGCCGGATGCACCGGCTGGCACCAAAGGCATTTCGCTGTTTATCGTACCCAAGTTCAACGCCAACGCCGATGGCAGCATCGGTGAGCGCAACGCCGTGTCCTGTGGCTCGCTTGAGCACAAAATGGGCATCCACGGTAACGCCACCTGCGTGATGAACTTCGACGGCGCCACCGGCTACCTGATCGGCCCGCCGAACAAAGGCCTGAACTGCATGTTCACCTTTATGAACACCGCACGTCTGGGCACCGCGCTGCAAGGCCTGTCCCACGCTGAAATCGCCTTCCAGGGCGGCCTGAAATACGCTCGTGACCGTCTGCAGATGCGTTCGTTGACCGGCCCGAAGGCGCCTGAAAAGGCGGCTGACCCGATCATCGTTCACCCGGACGTACGTCGCATGCTGTTGACCACCAAGGCATTCGCCGAAGGCAACCGTGCAATGGTGTACTTCACCGCCAAGCAAGTCGACATCGTCAAATACGGCGTTGATGAAGAAGAGAAGAAGAAAGCTGACGCACTGCTGGCCTTCATGACACCGATCGCCAAAGCCTTTATGACTGAAGTCGGTTTTGAGTCCGCCAACCACGGCGTGCAAATCTACGGCGGCCACGGCTTTATCGCCGAGTGGGGCATGGAGCAGAACGTTCGCGACAGCCGCATTTCGATGCTGTACGAAGGCACCACCGGCATCCAGGCACTCGACCTGCTGGGCCGTAAAGTGCTGATGACCCAGGGCGAGGCGCTCAAGGGCTTCACCAAGATCGTGCACAAGTTCTGCCAGAGCAACGAAGGCAACGACGTACTCAACGAGTTCGTCACGCCACTGGCTGCGCTGAACAAGGAATGGGGCGAGCTGACCATGAAGGTCGGTATGGCCGCGATGAAAGACCGTGAAGAAGTGGGTGCGGCCTCGGTCGACTACCTGATGTATTCCGGTTATGCCTGCCTGGCCTACTTCTGGGCTGACATGGCGCGCCTGGCAGCTGAAAAGCTGGCGGCCGGCACGTCCGAAGAAGCGTTCTACAAAGCCAAGCTGCAAACGGCCCGCTTCTACTTCCAGCGCATCCTGCCGCGCACCCGCGCGCACGTTGCCACCATGCTGTCGGGCGCTGCCAACCTGATGGACATGAAAGAAGAAGACTTCGACCTGGGCTACTAAGCCTCGGCGGGTCATCTTGCAAAGCCGCTTCTCCTTTTGGGGAGGCGGCTTTTTTAGTTTTGGTGCGCCTTAACTTTCTGTGGGAGCGAGCCTGCTCGCGAAAGCCCTCGCGAGCAGGCTCGCTCCCACATCAGATATGCTCTCGACCAAAACATATATATTAGTCACAGCATGACCCTATGTATCGCTATCGTCGTTAAGCTAGACTGGGTCCTACATTAATAATCGCCGTTTACAGATTACGAGGTTTGCCATGGCTGACTACAAAGCGCCCCTGCGCGATATGCGCTTCGTCCTCAATGAAGTCTTTGAGGTCGCCAAGCTCTGGGCGCAATTGCCTGCGTTGGCAGAGACCGTAGATGCTGAAACGGTTGAAGCCATTCTCGAAGAAGCGGGTAAGGTCACCGCGAAAAGCATCGCGCCGCTGAGCCGCAGTGGTGATGAGGAAGGCTGCCACTGGGACAATGGTGCAGTGACCACCCCGGCCGGTTTTGTCGATGCCTATCGCACCTACGCCGAAGGCGGTTGGGTGGGTGTGGGCGGCGACCCGCAGTTCGGCGGCATGGGCATGCCCAAGGCTGTGTCGGCCCAGGTCGAAGAGATGATCAACTCCTCCAGCCTGTCGTTCGGCCTGTACCCGATGTTGACCGCCGGCGCCTGTGTGTCGATCAACGCGCACGCCAGCGAAGCATTGAAAACGACCTATTTGCCGAATATGTACTCGGGTGTGTGGGCGGGTTCCATGTGTTTGACCGAGCCCCATGCGGGTACTGATCTGGGGATTATTCGGACAAAAGCCGAGCCTCAGGTGGATGGTTCCTACAAAGTCAGCGGCACCAAGATTTTCATCACCGGTGGTGAGCACGACCTGACCGAAAACATTATCCATCTGGTACTGGCCAAATTGCCGGACGCGCCTGCGGGGCCTAAAGGCATCTCGCTGTTTCTGGTGCCCAAGTTCATGGTCAATGCCGATGGCAGCCTGGGTGAGCGCAACCCGGTGACCTGCGGCTCTATCGAGCACAAGATGGGTATTCAGGCTTCGGCCACCTGTGTGATGAACTTCGATGAAGCTGTCGGCTACCTGGTGGGAGAGCCCAACCGTGGCTTGGCCGCCATGTTCACCATGATGAACTATGAGCGTCTGGGGGTTGGCATCCAGGGCCTGGCTTCGGGTGAGCGTTCGTATCAGAACGCCGTGGAATATGCCCGCGATCGCTTGCAGGGGCGCGCTGCAACAGGCGCAGTGGCCAAGGATAAAGTGGCGGACCCGATCATCGTTCACGCCGACGTCCGACGCATGCTGCTGACCATGAAGGCCTCGAACGAAGGCGGTCGGGCCTTCTCTACTTATGTTGCCAACCAGCTGGATATCGCCAAGTTCAGTGAAGACCCGGCAGCCCGTGAGCGCGCCGATGGCCTGGTGGCCTTGCTGACCCCGGTGGCCAAGGCCTTCCTGACCGATCTGGGCCTGGAAACCACCGTGCATGGCCAACAGGTGTTCGGCGGCCACGGCTATATTCGCGAGTGGGGCCAGGAGCAGTTGGTGCGTGATGTGCGCATCACGCAAATCTACGAAGGCACCAACGGTATCCAGGCGCTGGATCTGGTGGGGCGCAAGATCGTTGGCAACCACGGGGCTTACTACCGCCAGTTTGCTGATGAAATCCGTCAGTTCATCGCCACCGCCAACAGCGACCTGAACGAGTTTACCCAGCCACTGGCGGCGGCTTTGGACACACTTGACCAGTTGACAGCCTGGGTACTGGACCGTTCGCAAAACAACCCGAACGAGATCGGCGCAGCCTCCGTTGAGTACCTGCAGGTTTTTGGTTACACAACGTATGCGTACATGTGGGCGTTGATGGCCAGGGCCGCGTTGGGTAAAGAGGCCGATGAAGCCTTCTATGCCAGCAAGCTGGGCACGGCACGCTTCTATTTCGCCCGTTTGCTGCCGCGTATCCACTCGCTGAGCGCGTCGGTCAAGGCGGGTAGCGAGTCGCTTTACCTGCTGGACGAAGCACACTTTTAACCTGTTTAGTGTTTTGTAAGCATTTGCTTACATTACATGCTGACAATCTCCCATATCGGCAGATTGGATCCAGGGGTAATCTACTTTCCATGGACGTAGAGCAGGAAGCTCAAAGCAACAACACGGACACGTAGGATTCTGCCAGGATGGCGGAGTGAAAAGGATGTCAGGGAAACAGTCTGCAAAACCCCGCCTCGGCGGGGTTTTCTTTTTTGTGCGTCAGATTTTTCTCGATTTCCCAGCTCCCACAAGGTGGTCAGCTACAAAGCCCCTTCATCACCCTGCATCACATCTTCAAGCAACGTGCGCAACAGTCCCAAAGTGGCTTGCTGGCGTTGCACATCGCGACACACCAGCCCCACTTGCAGCGGTACCCGTGGCTCGCTCAGCGGCTTCCACAGCAGCGCCTTGTCGTCGTGTTGATGACGCGAGCGCCCTGGCAAGACAGTGGCCAGCTTGCTATGGGGCAGGCTGTCGAGGATCCCCGCCATGGTGTTGAGCTCGGCCTGCACCTGCGGGCGACGGCCCAGATTGGCAAGCTGGGCTTGCCAGATCTGGCGCACCTGAAACTCCTCCCCCAGCAGCAACATTGGCAGCTCTGCCGCCTGGCTCAAGGACACTTTCTTGAATTCGCGCAACGGATGATCCGCCGGGATCACCAGTTGCAGTTCGTCTTCGTAAAGCATCATGGCGTGCAGCCCAGGCTGGCGTGGCGGCAGGTAACTGATGCCAATGTCGAGTGAACCATTCAGCAGGCGCCGTTCGATCTCTATGCCCGTGAGCTCGTAGATCTGTACCACCAAATGGGGTTGGGCCTGACGTACACGCTCCAGCATCTGCGGCACCAGGCTGGTATGCACAGTTTGCAATACACCGATGGCAATGGTGCGCAGGGCCTGGCCCTGAAAGTTGTGCAGAGCCTCTTTGGCCCGCTGCAATCCGTCGAGCAAGGGCAGCGCGTGGTTGTACAGCGTGTGTGCTGCCAAAGTAGGCAGCAGGCGCTTGCTGCTGCGCTCGAACAGGCTCACATCAAGGTTGTGTTCGAGCTGACGGATCTGCTGGGAGAGGGCTGGCTGCGAGATGCAAAGCCGCTCGGCGGCACGGCCCACATGGCCTTCTTCATAGACCGCGACGAAATAACGCAGTTGCTTGAAATCCATAAGTAATGCTTATCGAAAATGCTTAAAAAACGAAATGGCTCAACGGCCTGCCGGCGCCTAGTCTACGCCCATTCCACAAGGCTCATCGAGCCAGAGATGCTGATAGGCAACGGCGTTTTACATAGGCAGGACAATAAACCCGAGCAGAGGTTTACCTTTCCCATGAAGCGTCGGCGGTTGCAAATCGAATCTGTTTATGGTCACAAGGTCCGCGTGCATGAACCTGTTTAACCTGCGTCGCCATTCCCCCAGCCTCGAAGAAATGGCCGCCCACTCTGCGCCATCCAAAGCTGGCAACCACCCGTCCCGAGACTGCCTGATGCCCTGCGTTGAGCGTGAAGCCCAAGTGTTTGTGCGCGGCCAGGGCTCATGGATGTGGGACAGCGACAGCCGTGCATATCTGGATTTTACCCAGGGCAGTGCGGCCAACAGCCTGGGCCACAGCCCGGCGGTGCTGGTCAAGGCAATGACCGAGCAGGCGCAATCATTGCTAAACCCGGGTGCAGGTTTTTTAAACCGCGGGATGTTGAACCTGGCGCAGCGCTTGTGTGAAAGCACCGGTAGTGATCAGGTGCATTTGCTCAACACCGGCGCTGAGGCCAATGAAGGTGCGATCAAGCTGGCACGCAAATGGGGCCAGCTGCATCGCGGTGGCGCCCATCGGATCATCACGGCCAGCCGCAGCTGCCACGGTCGCAGCTTTGGCGCGATGTCGGCTTCGGGCGGCGCTTCTGTGGATAACCGCTTCGAGCCGCAGTTGCCGGGTTTTATCAATGTGCCGTTCAACGATTTGCCGGCGCTGCATGCGGCAGTCGATGCGCAGACCGTGGCCATCATGCTGGAGCCGGTACAAAGCGAAGCCGGGGTGATTCCTGCGACTGAGCACTACCTCAAGGGTGTTGAGCGCTTGTGTCGCGAGCTGGGCATTTTGCTGATCCTGGATGAAGTGCAGACCGGCGTGGGGCGTTGCGGCACCTTGCTGGCAGAACAGAATTACGCCATTCGCGCCGACATCATTACGTTAGGCAAGGGCCTGGGCGGCGGTGTACCAGTGGCCGCATTGCTGGCTCGGGGCAAGGCCTGTTGCCTGGAGCCCGGCGAGCTGGGCGGTACCCATCATGGCAATGCCTTGATGAGCGCAGCGGGGTTGGCGGTGCTGGATACCGTGCTGGACAAGGGCTTTCTGCAGCAGGTTCGCGACGCGGGGCAACACCTGCGCGAGGGTTTGGGCAGGTTGGCAAATAGTTATGCACAGGGCGAATTACGCGGCCAGGGTCTGCTTTGGGGTCTGACCTTGTCGGATAACTCGGCAGACGCTGTGGTCAAGGCGGCGTTGTATGAGGGCTTGCTGATCAGCGCCCCGCAGCCCGACTGCCTGCGTTTTACCCCGGCCCTGTGTGTGAGCAAGGGCAATATCGATGAAATGCTGCTGCGTCTGGCCCGGGCGTTTTCCCGGGTTCGAACGGCGCAATTGCAGTGCCGTCGCGGGGTTGCCGTCTGATTGCAGCCGTTACACAGAATTTAAAGAACCGTCTCGCGGTATAACGCATCGCCCCGTGCCTGATTTCTTCGGTACGGGGCGTTTTTTTTTTGTCTGTGGATAAGTTCAGTCTGAACCTTTGGCTTGCGCCTGGAGTCGATTAGAAGCAGGGCCATTTCTGGCCCGCCACTATCAGGGAGCTGCGCATATGGATCTTATTAAAATCATCTTTGCCATTCTGCTTCCACCGCTGGGTGTGTTTATGCAGGTGGGTTTTGCCGGTGCGTTCTGGCTGAATATTCTGCTGACCCTGTGCGGCTATATCCCGGGCATCGTGCATGCGGTGTGGATTATCGCCAAGCGGTAAACAGGCAGCGACTACAGTTATGTATCGGCCTGCATCACCTGGCTATAAAACAACCATTCCTGTTCCAGTGCATGGGCCTGGTTACTGGCCTTGCGAAAGCCGTGGCGCTCGTCCGGGTAGTAATGGGCCTGGGCCGGGATGCCGTTGTATTGCAGGGCCTGGAGCATGTCGCGGGTTTGTTGCGGCACCACTACAGCGTCCAGCTCACCCTGGAAGAAAATAACCGGCACGCTGATCTGGTTGGCGTACAGCAACGGAGTGCGCGCTGCATAGCGTTCAGCGTCGCGCTCCGGATCGCCAATCAGCCAGTCAAGGTAGTCACCTTCAAACTTGTGGGTGGACCGCGTCAGCGCAATCGGGTCGCTGACCCCGTACAGGCTGGCACCCGCCCGGAACACTTTATGGAATGCCAGCGCGCACAAGGTGGTGTAACCCCCCGCGCTGCCGCCACGAATAAACGCACGGCGGGGAGCAATCAGATCTTGTTCGGTGAGATAACTGACCACCGCGCAGGCATCTTCGACATCCACCACGCCCCAATTCAAATGCAAGGCTTGACGATACTCACGGCCATAGCCGGTGCTGCCGCGATAGTTGAGGTCAGCCACGGCAAAGCCGCGCTGGGTCCAGTATTGAATGCGCGGGTCGAGCATCGGGTAACAGGCCGAAGTCGGACCGCCGTGGATAAATACCAGCAGGGGCGGTTTTTTTTCGCCGTTCATAGCCGGGTAGAAAAAACCGTGGGCATGGCCCGTTCCAGAGGGATAACGCAGAGTTCTCGGGCGGCTGATACGTTCGGGGGGCAGCGGTGCAATGCCACCTGCCAGTACCTCCACCTTATGCTCGGCACGGCAGATACGGATCACGGCTGAAGGGCGTATCGGCGATGCTGCGATGCAGTAGATAAATGCCTCATCCAATGCCAGGCTGCGAAAATGGCTGTAGTCACCGGTGAAGTCTTCGAGGTTGCCGTCAGCTGTGCGGATGCCCAGTCGCCCGAAGCCGTCCTCGGTCCAACTGGCCAGATAGGCCTGCTCTCCCAGCGGCACAAAGGTGCTGGTGCCCAGTTGCCAAGGGGCCGGGGCGTGATCGGCGCGCGCGCTGGGCGCGGGTACCAGGCCTTCGCCAGACTCGGCCCAGGGCTGCCAGAAACCTGCGCGGTCGGTCAGGCAATGGAGCCGGTTATGTTCGTCGAAACGCGGCTGTTGCAGCGATTCCTCATCAAGATCACCGGCCAGGCACTGCGCGGTGTTCCAGCGCCCGGCGGTTTGGCCATCGGCCAGCATCAAACGGGTAGAGGTCCACGGTTGGTGTGGGCGGCTCCATTCGACCCAGGCCAGGCGCTGGCCGTCAGGGCTCAGCGCCGGTGCGCCGTAGAAGTCGGCACCTTCAGCCAGGATCTGACGTTCAAGGGTGCCCAGGTCGATGCTGACCAGTCGGTGTTGGTCGCCGGTTTCTTCGACTGCCAGCACCTGCCCGCCGGCAAACTGCACGCCGCCGTAGCGGCATTCACCCTGGGTCAGTGCCTGCGGGGCGCTACCTTCCAGAGGTTGCAGATAAAGCTGCTGATCGGTTTCGTTGACGAACACCACGGCGTTATCGCTCAGGCAAAACCCGCCACCGCCGTACTCATAGACCCGGCTGCGTGCGCTGAAACCGGCGGGCGTCAGGCAGTGGGCCTGGCCATCGCGCCAGTGCCAGATGCGCGAGGCCGCATCCTGTGGACGATATTCGTTCCAGAACAGGCCTTGAGGGCCGACTCGCAATTCTGCGAAATCAACCCCGGCGGCTACGGCGAGTGCGGCGCTGAAGGGCTCAGCTTTTGGCGATAAGACGTGAGTTTCGTTCATTTCGGAAGGCCAATTGTTCGATGGTCTGGGTGGCGTGCTCGGCTTCTTCGCGCGCCTTGAGAATCAGGTTGTGTTGGGGCGATTTGCTGCACACCGGGTCCGCATTGCTGGCGTCCCCGGTGAGCATAAAGGCCTGGCAACGGCAGCCGCCGAAGTCCTTTTCTTTCTCGTCGCACGAGCGGCAGGGCTCGGGCATCCAGTCATAACCACGAAAACGGTTGAAGCCAAACGAGTCGTACCAGATGTGCTGCATGCTGTGGTCACGCACATTGGGGAACTCGACCGGCATTTGTCGGGCACCATGACACGGCAGGGCCGTGCCGTCAGGTGTAACGGTCAAAAAGATGCTGCCCCAGCCGTTCATGCAGGCTTTTGGGCGTTCTTCGTAATAGTCCGGCGTCACGAAGATCAGCTTGCAGGGGTGACCCTCTGCTTCCAGTTTGGCCCGGTATTCGTTGGTGATGCGCTCAGCCCGTACCAGTTGCTCCTTGGTCGGTAGCAGGCCGACACGGTTGAGCTGGGCCCAGCCGTAGAACTGACAGGTGGCCAGCTCAACAAAGTCGGCTTCAAGGGCGATGCACAGCTCGATGATGCGGTCGATTTTGTCGATGTTGTGCCGATGGGTGACGAAGTTCAGCACCATCGGATAGCCGTGGGCCTTGACTGCCCTGGCCATTTCGAGCTTTTGCGCGAAGGCCTTTTTCGAGCCGGCCAGCAGGTTGTTGACCTGCTCGTCGCTGGCCTGGAAGCTGATCTGGATATGGTCCAGCCCGGCTTTTTTGAAGTCGCTGATCTTTTGCTCGGTCAGGCCGATGCCCGAGGTGATCAAGTTGGTATAGAAACCCAGCTTGCGCGCTTCGCCAATCAACTCGGCCAGATCCTGGCGCACCAGTGGCTCGCCACCGGAGAACCCCAGTTGCGCAGCGCCCATCTCCCGCGCCTCGCGAAACACCTTGATCCACTGTTCGGTGCTCAGTTCTTTGCCCTGCTGGGCGAAGTCCAGCGGGTTGGAGCAATACGGACATTGTAACGGGCAGCGGTAGGTCAATTCAGCCAGCAGCCACAGCGGCAGGCCGACTTCAGGCTTGGGCGGGATACGGCTGTCAGGCAAGTTCGATCCAGTGCTCTGCACGAGCGACCTCCATAAATTGCTCGATATCTGCGCCGAGCTCGGGTACGCCGGGGAACTGTTTGTCCAGTTCGCCAATAATGGCCGCGACGTCGCGCTGGCCGTCGATCAGGCCGCCGATCAGGGCCGCGCTGTCATTGAGCTTGATCATGCCTTCGGGGTACAGCAACACATGGCCTTTTTGCGCGGGCTCGTACTGGTAACGATAGCCGGTGCGCCAGGTCGGGATTTTGCTGCGATCAAAGCTCATAGGGTGATTCCTTTGTGCCAGACACGTTGGCTGGTCACGCTGTGATAGGGCGGGCGGTCCAGCTCGTAGGCCATGGTCATGGCATCGAGCATGCTCCACAGGATATCGAGTTTGAACTGCAGGATTTCCAGCATGCGCTGCTGGCCTTCATAAGTAGTGTAGTGCTGCAGGGTGATTGCCAGCCCGTGCTCCACGTCGCGTCGGGCCTGGCCCAACCGGGTGCGGAAGTATTCGTAGCCGGCGGGGTCGATCCACGGGTAATGCTGGGGCCAGCTGTCCAGGCGCGACTGATGGATTTGCGGCGCAAACATTTCGGTCAGCGAGCTGCTGGCGGCTTCTTCCCATGTAGCGCGGCGGGCGAAGTTGACGTAGGCATCCACGGCAAAACGAACGCCGGGCAGGACCAGCTCTTGAGAGCGCAGTTGATCCGGGTCCAGGCCAACCGCTTGACCGAGGCGCAGCCAGGCTTCGATGCCGCCGTCTTCACCGGGCGCGCCGTCGTGGTCGATCATGCGTTGAATCCACTCGCGGCGCACTTCACGGTCAGGGCAGTTGGCCAGGATCGCGGCATCCTTAAGCGGGATATTGACCTGGTAGTAGTAACGGTTGGCGACCCAGCCCTGGATCTGCTCGCGGGTCGCGCGGCCTTCGTACATTGCCACCTGATAGGGGTGGTAGATGTGGTAATACGCGCCTTTGGCCCGCAGGGCGGCCTCGAATTCGGCGGTAGAGAGTGGGGCTTGGGTCATCTGGTGCCTCCAAAAAAATGTGATGCCTTTGTAGCAGCTGCCGAAGGCTGCGTTCGGCAGCTGCTACAGATTCAGCTTTTACAATTCGATGCTCATGCCATCAAAGGCCACTTCAACCCCCCGGCGTACCAGTTCGGCACGCTCGGCGGAGTCTTCGTCGAGAATCGGGTTGGTGTTGTTGATGTGGATAAGCACTTTGCGCTGCTCGGGCAGTTGCTCAAGCACTTCGAGCATGCCACCGGGGCCGTTTTGCGCCAGATGGCCCATTTCCCGGCCGGTACGGGTGCCTACGCCGCGGCGCTGCATTTCGTCGTCGTCCCACATGGTGCCATCCACCAGCAGGCAGTCACTGCCCGCCATGATTTCCAGCAACGGCGCGTCAACCTTGCCCAGGCCTGGGGCATAGAACAATTTACCGCCCGTGCGCAGGTCTTCAACGATCAGGCCGATATTGTCGCCCGGGTGCGGGTCGAAGCGATGCGGCGAATACGGCGGCGCGGCACTGCGCAGGGGCAGCGGGCTGAAACGCAGGTTGGGGCAGGCCGGGATGGTGAACGAACCTTCCAGCTCGATGCGGTTCCAGTTCAGGCCACCATTCCAGTGCTTGAGCATGGTGAACAGCGGGAAACCGGTGCTCAGGTCTTCGTGGACCATGTCAGTGCACCAGACTTCGTGGGGGCAGCCTTCGCGCAGGCTCAGCAGGCCGGTGGTGTGGTCGATCTGGCTGTCCATCAGAATGATGGCGCTGATCCCGGTATCACGCAGGGCACGGCCCGGTTGCATCGGGGCGAAGTCCTGGAGTTGCGCGCGAATGTCGGGCGAGGTGTTGCACAGCACCCAGTTCACGCCGTCGTCGGAGATCGCAATCGACGATTGGGTACGTGCCTTGGCGTTTAACGAACCATCACGAAAACCCGCGCAGTTGACGCAGTTGCAGTTCCACTGCGGGAAACCACCGCCAGCGGCGGAACCTAGAATCTGGACAAACATGGCGTGTTCTCTTGCAAATCTGGAAATAAAAACGCCCCGGCGAACCGAGGCGTTGGGTTGCTCTGCTCAGTGAAGAAGCAGATCAACGGCTAGCGAAGTACATGGTGACTTCAAAGCCAATACGCAGGTCGGTGTAAGCAGGTTTAGTCCAAGCCATAACATGACTCCTTCAGCGGGTGGGTGAGTAGTGTCTCTTGATTAGTCCAGCTCCCGAAGGAGATGTTCAAAAGCTTAGGTGGCTATGTTACTAAATTTGACGCTTTTTGAACGCCCAATGTCGAAGAAAGCCCTTTGCAGGGTTGGTAATTATCAGCTTCTTCCTGGATAAAACGTTTCAGTTACAGGGCCGGTAGCCACACATAACCAGCGGCTGTCAGGTTGTGTGGTTTGCTGTGCAGCCTTGAGTGTAGTGTCTTGATCCAGCGCCATAAGCGCAGTGTAGAGGGCTGTCAGGTAATCCGACGGGTGGCCTGCAAGCTTGCTTTGCCATAGCAATTCGCTGGCCTGGGACACGCTCAGGGCCTCGCTTGAGAATTGCTGTGCCAGGGCGGCGCGGGCCTGGGTGAAAGATGTTTCATCCAGTGCCGAGACCAGATTTGGCAAATCTACGAGGAAGTTACGGATGTGCTCAAAGATTTGTGCCGTGCTCGCGTGGGGCGATTGCACACCAAACAGCAGGCCGGTTTGGCCATTGATTTGGCGCAAGCCACTGAACACCGCGTATCCCAATTGCAGTTCAACCCGCAGGCGTTGATAGAACGGGGTTTGCGCCACTTGGGCAAGCAGACGCCAGGCAGCTTCGCCCGCCACTGTGGCCTCGGCGGCCGGGCAAAACAGCAGCAGTGCGTGTTCGCTGGAATCACAGGGTACTGTGTGCCAATGGCGCTCGACAGGATGCCCGGACTGAAGCGTCAGTTGCGCATCCGGGGTACCAGGCACCTTGTTCAGCACGGGGCCAATCAAGGCCTGTGTGGCAGATGGCAGGCCGACTGTCAGCCCGTCCCAGCGTGTTTCTGACCAATTGTGGGCCCCGTCACTTTCGCCAGCGGGCGGGCACAGTTCGGGCAGGCGCTTGAGCAGTTGGCGAATGGGCATCAACGTCGCCTCAGGGGGCGTGCCGGCTGATTGCCCGGTGCACGGGCTGGCGAGCGTACGCAGGGCGCTTTCCAGAATGGCGGGCATCGGCTCGTGGTAACCGTACATCTTCAGCAGCCAGTCATTGCCCAAAGCGTTGAGCGAAAGTTCGACACCAGCGTCACGAGCATCCTGGATCAACGGGCGCAGGCTGTTCTGCAGCGCAGGCATCGGGTTGTCGGCAGGTGTAGCGGGCAAACGCCAGCGCAGGTAAATCGCTGCTTCGCCGCTGAGGTTGGGTATTGCCGTGCTGAAACTCATGGCAGACACGTCGCGGCGACTGCGCAAACGATCCTGGGCAAAGGTGCGCAAACCACGGTGAGCGCTGGTTTGCCCGCGAATCAGGCCGGCACTCACCGGCTCCTTCGCTGCTTGCAGAAATGGATTGGGCGCTGGCAGTTGCCAGGCATGGTGCGATAACTGCATTGCCCCTGGCTGCAGCTGCCCCAGCACAACCTTGAGGGTTGTTACGCCTTGATCCGATAAGCCGGGCACATGTTGCTTGCAGTCACTTCGAGCAAGCTCCAGTGCGCCACTGATGTCTTGCTGGCGTTGTTGCAGCAGACAGAACTCTTCACGTAACGCAGGCCAGTCCTGTTGTGCGCGGAAGAACCCCAGCCAGTCATGGAAGGTGTCGCTGATTAGCGTGGCATGTTGGGCAATGGCGTTGGTTGCAGTGAACTCAATCTGTAGCAGTGCCTGGTCTTTGAAGCAGTAGAGCGACGTGGCCTTAAGGGTGTCGATCAGTTGCTGCTGGCGTAACTGTGCGAACAGACCGCCGGCTTTGTCGGCATTGATCCAGTTGCACAGGAACTCCAGCGCCTTGTCAGACTCCGGCGGCAGCTGTTCCAGGGCAAACATCAGGCTCAGGCGCGAGCCGTCAATGTGTTGATAATGTCGCTGCTGACCGGTCATCAAGGCGGGTGCATCGGCCTGTTGCACGGCTTTGCCGGGGCGCAACACAGCGCTGCAGCGCTCGGCCAGGGTGCTCAGTTCACGGATTGCCGACGGGCCGCTCAGGCTCAAGGTCATTTGTCCGGCCTGATAAAAGGTCTGGTAGAAACCTTTCAGGGCTTGCTGAAAACCCGCGCGAGGTACTGGCAGGCTATAACGGTTACCGGCATGGAATGCGCGCAGTGGATGGGCCGGGTTCAATGGCTGGAACAGTTTGATCTCACGCTGTGCCGAAGGCTCACGGGCCCAGGCAATAAATTCGGCATGTAGCACTTCACGTTCACGCAGTTGGTCAGGCAGAGTCATGCGCGGATGGGCGAGCATGTCGCACAAGCGTTCAAGACCCCCTTCGAAAGCACCCATGGGCAGTTCGAAAAAGAAGTCGGTATGCCGCTCGCAGGTTCTGGCATTGACCTGACCGCCGTGGCGCTGTACCCAGGCCATCAGGTTGTCTGCCGCCGGGAAGCGTGCGGTGCCCAGAAACAGCAAGTGTTCAAGGAAGTGCGCCAGGCCCGGCCAGGCCGCAGGCACATCATGGCTGCCTGCGGCGACCCTTAAAACGGCCGCGCAGCGCTTGAGGCGCGGCTCGTGGCGTACGCAGAGGGTCAGGCCGTTTTCAAGGGTCAGACGTTGGGTGTGAGGGTGGTTCAGCGCAGGCATGGGCACTTCCGGAACAGAGAAGCGCTCATGCTAGCGGATTTAGCCCTTGCTCAGCTCGCCATATAGCTCGGGCCGACGGTCTGCGAGGTAAAAGTTGCCGCTTTTTGCATCAGTCAGCTGTTGGCGTTGCAACGTTGCCACCAGCAGGGTCTCATCCTGTTCGGCCAGGGCAATCTGCTTGCCGTTGGGTGCGGCGATGCTGCTTTGGCCGCAGTAATGGATCTCGCCTTCATGGCCACAGTAGTTGGCGTAGGCTACATAGCAGTGGTTTTCGAAAGCGCGGCAACGCACGGTGACATCGGCGATGAACTCGAAGGGCACCATATTCGCGGTGGGTACCACAATCACTTCAGCTCCGGCCAGGGCCAGCCTGCGGGTGTTTTCCGGAAACTCGAGGTCGTAGCAGATCAGCAGGCCGAGCTTCCAGCCGTTGAGTTCAATGACCGGGAATGAGTTGGGGCCCTGGCTGAACATCGAGTGATCGAGTTCGCCGAACAGGTGAGTCTTGCGGTAGTTGCACAGACTTTTGCCGTGTGCGTCGATCAACTGTGCACTGTTGTAGATATGTCCGTCTGCACCGCGCTCGGGGTAGCCGTACACAATGGCCATGCCCGTGGCTTTGGCCAGTTTGGCAATTTGCTGTGCGGCGTCGCCGTCGTGGGCTTGTGCGAGTTCGGCTACGGCTTGCGCGCCGATGTTGTAGCCGGTGAGGAACATTTCGGGCAACACCAGCAGGTCAATGTTATCGGCTTGCTGGGCTGTTTCACGCAAACGCTGCAGATTGCCCGCAACATCCAAGGGCAGAGGCGGGCATTGGTAAAGGGCAATGCGCATGGGGTTCTCCTGGTGTTGACTGTTGGTGTGGGAGCGGGCGTGCTCGCGATATCATCCACCCGATATGCCTGATGCACCGCGTTGCCTGAATCGCGAGCAAGCCCGCTCCCACTGGAATCAATTCACCCTGCGGGGTCAATCCGGCAGCGCAATCGGGCCAATGTCGTGGAACACATCTCCCGGCCCCGGGTTGGCCGCATGGGTGCTGCCGCCAAAGTGATGCATGATGCCCCAGACCGCGTTCAATGAAGTCTGCACCGCGCCCTCAACCCAGGCCGGGGTCCACGACACGTCATCGCCGGCAATAAAGATCCCGCGTTGTTCTGCAGGCATGTCCTGTTGCATGAAGTGCGCATACATCCGCTGGTTGTAGCGGTAATGCCCCGGCAGTGCACCCTTGAACGCGCCCAGGAAATGCGGGTCTGCCTCCCATGAAATGGTGATCGGATCGCCGATGATGCGGCTGGCGATATCTACCTTCGGATAAATCTTTTTCAGCGAGTCGAGGGCCAGCTTCACGCGCTTTTCCACAGGGTGCGGGAGCATTTTCAGCGCATCGCTCATCCACGAGTACGACAGGCATATCACCCCCGGCTTGTCGTCGCCGTTGTCGAACAGGTAGGTGCCACGGGTCAGGCGGTCGGTGAGGGTCATGCTCATCAGGTCGCGGCCGGTTTCCGGGTCTTTGTCCTTCCAGAACGGGCGGTCGACCATGACAAAGGTTTTCGATGATTGCATGTAGCGCGTACGGTCAAGGGCCATCCACAGCTTCTGTGAGAACAGCGACTCTTCGCATTCGATCTGGGTGGTCAGTAGCCAGCTTTGACATGTGACCAGCACGGCTTCGTAGGGGCGTGTGACTCCGAGAATGTCAGTGACGGAAAACATCCCATCTTGTGTGCGAGAGATCGCCTTGACCCCGGTGCGAGGTGCGCCGTTGTGCAGCGAACTCAGGCTGGTGCCTGTAGGCCAATGGGCACAGCGTTCGGGAGCGTGGCGCCAGATTCCCAGTGGCACTTGCTCGACACCGCCAACGACCAGATGCTGATGGTCGTCGCAGTTGGTCATCACCACCCGGAAGATTTCCAGCATCGAGTTGGGGAAGTCCGAATCCCATCCGCCAGTACCAAAACCCACCTGGCCAAACACTTCGCGGTGCTGGAATGACAGTTTGGCAAAGGCCTTGGAGGTCGCGACGAAGTCGTAGAACGTGCGGTCGTCCCACAGAGGAACCAGCGTGTTCCACAGCTCTTTGAGGCGAGGGACGTCGCGGTCACGGATGGCTTGCTGAATATCGCCAAAGCGCGAACCTTCCTCCAGCGCATCGGCCCAGGCGTCGGCCACTTCCTGAAACAGGGCAGGCAGATCCGCCAGTTTTTGTGCGTAGAAGGTTTGGCCTTCGAGGTCGATAACCGTACTGCCGGAAGCTGGGGTCAGCGGGTTGGGGAAGGGTTTGGTCTCCAGCCCCAGCTTGTCGACATAGTGGTAAAACGCTGTTGACGACACTGGAAAGCGCATGCCGCCGAGCTCGGCAATCACCCCTTCACTGCCCTCAAAGGCTTGCGAGCGCAGGCGCCCACCCATTTTCGAGGCTTCATATACCACGGGTTTGAGGCCCAGCTTCATCAACTCGTAGGCCGCCACCATCCCGGCCATGCCAGCACCGACAATCGCTACCTCAGCGCCAAGTTTATGTGTGGGAATACTGCCCAGGCCAGCGGGGTGTTCGATCCAGTCATCGAAGGCAAACGGGAAGTCCGGGCCGAAGATGGTGACGGGTTTTTTACCGTCGACAGGGTGACGATTATTCTTGTTCATGGCTGACCTTGCTGGCGACCCAAGCTTTACCTTGAGTATAGAAAAAGACAGGCACCATGATAGGCAGCGCAGAACACGTAAATAAGACGCAAACTGTCGTCGTTATGACTTTTATTTAGTCAATATGACGAAGCGGCTAGTCGATGTGACTTATCCGCGATCAACTTTGCTGCTGAGGATGATTGAGGTGGTGGTTTTCTCGACGCCTTCGACACTGCCGATCTGATCGAGCAACTGGTCCAGCTGCTCGGGTGAATCGCTGCGCAGCCAAGCCACGTAATCGAATTCGCCACTGACTGCGCACAGTTGCTGCACCTGGGCCATCGCACTCAAGCGTCGCACCACGTCCTTGCCGGAGCGTGGCTGCACGGTAATCCCGACATAGGCCTGCAGGCCGCCATCAATCAGGCGCTGGCCCAAGCGAACCCCGTAGCCGGTAATCACCCCGGTTTTCTCCAGCCGCGCCAGGCGTGATGTCACGGTGGTGCGGGCAATCCCCAATTGGCGTGCCAGCATTGCCACGCTTTCCCGGGCATTGAGCTGCAAGGCCGCGATCAATTGACGGTCGATTTCATCCAGTGCAGGGGGGCGGGTGTCAGGCAAGGGTGGCTCCAGGGGCTGCGTGATTGTTGGTCTTAGTCGAGTTTGCTACTCAGTGTCTGGTCACCTTGGAGGCTGACGCCGTACTGAATTTGGTAGCGTGTGCTGCGCCCACTGCCAGGCAGGCGAGTGATGCAGCCTTTCGCAAGCAGGTCACCCAGGTGGCGGGTCGCGGTAGCCTTGGAGACTTTGGTCACGGCTTGGTATTGAGCGGCGTTTATACCGTTCTCGAAGCCGCGTTCGCCACCGTCGAGCAGGTGGTTCAGCACCTTGAGCTGTTCGGCTAGCAGGGCCTGGTCGCGGTGTAGTTGCCAGAAACGGGCCTTGCTCAATACTCGTTCAATCCGGGCAAGGGCTTGCTCCAGGCTTTTAAGCAGCGTGGCTAGAAACCACTGCAACCAAGGAGTGATATCCAGTGTGCCTTTCTGGCTGGACTCCAGAATTCGGTAATAACCGGTGCGGTCATCAAGAATGCTGGCTGACATGGCATAGAAGCGGATGGATTGCTGCTCACTCTGGGCCAATGCCAAATCGGTGAGCGTGCGAGTGAGGCGGCCGTTGCCGTCATCGAACGGATGCAAGGTAACGAACCAAAAGTGGGCAATGCCAGCACGTAGTAAAGGATCAAGGCTGACATCGATTCTGCTGCTCTCGAACCAAGTGAGGAAGTCGCCCAGTTGCTCTTCCAGCCCGGCACGTGGTGGTGCTTCAAAATGCACGGTGGGGTGGTGGAGGGGCCCGGATACTACCTGCATGGGTTCTTCGCCGCGCAGCGTGCCAGTGTGCAGTGGGCGGGCCAACAGCTTGTCCTCGCCGGGGAACAGCCAGCAGTGCCACTTATAGAGGCGTTCAAGATCCAGCAAGCGTTGATGCGCACTTGTGGCATCGAACAACAATTGTGCCAAGCCTTCGGAGCGTGCAGTTGTGCGACCTGTTCCGGTCAGCCCCATGCGGCGAGCCAGGGATGAACGTACAGAGCCTGCATTCAGCTGTTCGCCCTCAATGGCTGATGAGGTAACGATGTTTTGCAGCATGGTGTCCAGGCTGTTGAGCGCTTCATTATCACTTCCGACAGCGCCAATCATCCCCAGCAAACGGCCCTGAGCCTGGGTACAGGCACGCAATAGCGGGTTAAGCATCTCAGCTTGCCAGCTAAAGTTTGGCCAGCCGGGCTGTTGCCAGATCCAGGGGGAATCGTTCATGGGCTTTACTCGTCTATGAGCCGATTAATGAATATATTCGGCTCATATAGTGAGCCGATAATGCCGGCTAATCGGCTCACTGTCTAACCTGGGATGCAGGGTAAGCCGACGAAAGGACTATAGAGCTGGCCTGTGGACGTTTTGTGGACGCAAACCGGTTTTCTGGGCGTTTTGAAAAGCAAAATCCCAAACCCCGGAAACACAAAAGCCGCGCAGTGCGCGGCTTTGAGTTTGGTGGGCCCAGTAGGACTCGAACCTACGACCAAGGGATTATGAGTTACTGGGCGAACGAGTATGCCTAGAGAAGTCGTTCGTAGGTGAACGTAGGTTGGCATAGCTGGAGCCCCGTAGTACGTGTTGTTTAGCGTATTTTTTAGATGGTTGATCTAGCTGGGCACTGTACCGTGATTGTACTCACTTAGCAGCAAGTGACTCTCCTTTGCTTTTAAACAACTTAGCTCCGTCCTAGCAGTGGCTTACTCTTTGCTATCAAGAAGTTAAGCGGTCTAGCGAATTGCTACCAAAGCGCCATGCACAGGTATCCAGCAGCTTTGGCCCTTTTACCCTTTGCTAACCGCCGCTTCGGGTCTATTAGGGCTCTGCTTCATCTGCAACACTTTTTGTTGTTACACAGAATTTAGCGGGCGCGTCCATCGGTGGGCTCACAGCTAAAAACGATCATTCGGACGTATCTAGGACGCTAGGGGGCTTTTCAACCTCAAGCCAGCCAAGTTGGCCAATGACACAGAAGAGCAGCACGCTTTGCGTGATATCATTCGGCCACTTTGGTCGAAAAATGATCACCTGGTGAATGGAGTCAACGTGAACGAAGAAGAACAATATCCACACAGTGCCGTTTCTTCCTGGAGCGGCTTTGTATACCAAGGGAAAATCGCCCTATATCACTGCCTTAAGTTAATAGATGAAGGCGATGTGGATTTTGAACTACAGCTGGATAGTACCGATGATTTTGCTATATATAAAAGCGGAATTCTAGCTAGTGCCCATCAAGTTAAGGCGAATATAGGTAAATATCGTTCTGACTACAAAGATGCTTTAGTAAAATCAGCAAAGGTAGAATTGGACAGGGTTAAAGGGGTTTCTCGGTTTTTTCATGTATCTATAGCAATTTCAGATGCGGGTGATTACAAGGATGATAATGGTGAGGTTGTTATTTTTTATCCTTATGGGGATGACAAGTATTGCAGTTTGGATGCGATAGAAGAACTCACAAAAGCAGTTATAACTAAAATTTGCCAAGCCAAAGATATAGACTTGAGTGCAAATCTTTTAAATTTAAACTACTGTTTATTGTCTGAAAAAATCAGCTCTAAGGCAATCGAAATCCATAAGACTATTCAAGTGGATGGGGACTCTCAAAGAAGAGCTGCATACACAAATAGGATTCTTGGTCAAAGTATTCTAGAAGATATTATTAAGAATGATCCTTATAGCGATTCGGATTATTACGCTGTAAATCTTAAGAGTAGGCTTCACGCGCATTTTGAAGATAGATTAGAGCAATCAGTACTTGGCATGACAGACGCCAGTTATGAGAGAGCTCGAAAGCTCTATGAGCATATTAGGGTAACTCCCGCTGATGAAATAAAGTGTTTGTGTCAGCTAATTAAACCATCGGAGCGCTTTAGTCTTATTCAGAAAGGGGACATTAGGAAGTATGTAGGGCTTATCCAAGATATAGGTGTTGAATCGCCCCGGGTTTCCTAGACACTCTCCAGGCTCGCTGCGTAACGCTTTTCAAACTCTACCGGTGACAGCTGA
>NZ_WIWL01000166.1:0-71172 GCF_009600105.1 Pseudomonas sp. FSL R10-0056 | reverse complement strand
GCCAGGCCCTGGCCGCCGCCCGTGAACGCGCAGCGCTGAGCCCGAACCTGACCGGCGATGCCGCCAACAGCAACAACGACGCTATCTGGGCACTGGTGGCCAGCTTGCCGGCCGAGCAACTGCACGCCCAGGGCAATGATGTACTGAGCGGCTGGATGTCCCTGGCCCTGGCGGTGAAAAGCGCCGGCACCCTGCAAGACCAACAGAACGCGATTGATCAATGGCGCGCACAGAACCCGGCCCACCCGGCCGCTATCCAGCTGCCGACCCCACTGGTCAAGCTCAAGGAGCTGGCCAGCCAGCCCCTGACCAAGATCGCCCTGCTGCTGCCACAGGACGGCCAACTGGCCTCGGTGAGCAAAGCACTGCGTGATGGCTTTATGGCTGCACATTATCAGGCCCAGCAAGCCGGCCAGAACCCGCCGAGCATTCAGTTCTATGACAGCTCGCGCCTGACCTCGCTGGACGAGTTCTTCCGCCAGGCACAAGCCGACGGCGTGCAACTGGTGGTTGGCCCACTGGAAAAAAACCTGGTCAAGCAACTGAACAGCCGCCCGCAACTGCCGATTACCACCCTGGCCCTGAACTACAGCGAGGGCACCCAAGGCCCGGCGCAACTGTTTCAGTTCGGTCTGGCGGCTGAAGACGAAGCCCGCGAAGTGGCTCGCCGCGCCCGGGCCGACGGCCTGACCCGCGCTGGCGCCATGGTCCCGGTCGGTGAGTGGGGCGATCGCGTGCTCAAGGCATTCCGCCAGGAATGGGAAGCCCATGGCGGCACCGTCGTTGGCGTTGAACATATCGACAAACCTGTAGCCCTCGCCCAGCAAGTGGCCGATCTGGTGCAACTGCGCAAAAACGGCGGCTCGAGCGAACCAACGCGTCGCCAGGACATGCAGTTCCTGTTCCTCGCCGCGACCCCGCAGCAGGCCCAGCAGATCAAACCCACGCTGAACTACCAGTACGCAGGTGATCTGCCGGTTTACGCAACCTCCCACGTATTCAGCGCCAGCGGCGACCAGAACCAGTACAACGACATGAACGGCATCCGTTTTTGCGAGACCCCCTGGCTCCTCGACCCGAACAACCCGCTACGCCAGCAAGTGACCGCACAATGGCCGCAAGCAGGCGGCAGCCTGGGCCGCCTGTATGCGATGGGTATCGACGCCTATCGCCTGGCACCGAGCCTGGGCCAGCTTAAAGCCCTGCCCGACAGCCGGATCGACGGTATGTCCGGCAGCTTGAGCATGAGCCCGACCCAACGTGTAGAACGTCAACTGCAATGGGCCGAATTCGCCAATGGCCAGCCTCAACGCCTGCCGGCTACCGCCAACTGATGCCCGAACGCTCAAGCCAGCAAACTGGCAAGGATGCCGAGCGCCTCGCGCTGCGGCATCTTGAGCAACAGGGTTTGCGCCTGCTGGCACAGAACTGGGCATGCAGGCGCGGCGAGCTGGATCTGGTCATGCTTGACGGCGATACAGTAGTATTCGTCGAAGTTCGTTACCGTCAACATGCGCAATGGGGTGGCGCACTGGCCAGTATTGACGGCCGCAAGCGTCAAAAACTGATACTTGCCGCCCAGCATTTCTTGCAGCAACAGACACGCTGGGCCAATCACCCGTGCCGCTTTGACGTGGTGACGATGGACAGCACAACACCCCGACTGAACTGGCTACGGAATGCCTTTGACAGCCAGTAGCGCTGCCAGGCCGATTCCAGCTCCCTTTTTCAACGATTTTGCTTTGCTTTGCGGGCTGCACATTCTTGTGCCGGGAAGTCACCCAGGAACACCTGGTTCACGCCCGACCAGCCGCCCTACTTAAGGTCACATAGATGGACATGCAATCCCGGATTCGCCAGCTTTTTCAGGCCAGCATCGACACCAAGCAGCAGGCGATGGAAGTGCTTGCCCCTCATATCGAGCAAGCCAGCCAGGTGATGGTTAACGCACTGCTCAATGAAGGCAAGATGCTCTCGTGCGGCAATGGCGGGTCGGCAGGCGACGCCCAGCACTTCTCATCCGAGCTGCTCAACCGCTTCGAGCGCGAGCGCCCGAGCCTGCCTGCCATCGCACTGACCACCGACACGTCGACGATCACCTCGATCGCCAACGACTACAGCTTCAACGAAATCTTCTCCAAGCAGATCCGCGCCCTGGGCCAGCCCGGCGACGTGCTGCTGGCCATTTCCACCAGCGGCAACTCGGCCAACATCATCCAGGCCATCCAGGCGGCCCACGATCGCGAAATGATCGTGGTCGCAATGACGGGCCGTGATGGCGGCGGCATGGCCTCGCTGCTGCTACCCGAGGACGTGGAGATCCGCGTTCCTTCCAGCGTCACTGCACGCATCCAAGAAGTCCACCTGCTGGCGATCCACTGCTTGTGCGATCTGATCGACAGCCAATTGTTCGGGAGTGAAGAATGACTTTAAATCGCCTAGGCCTGGTAGCCCTGACCCTGTGTCTTGGTCTGACCGCCGGTTGCAGCTCGGTACTGACCGCTACCCGCGACACCCCTATCGAGGATGATCGCGGCACCCGCACCTTCGGCAGCAAAATCGATGACTCGCTGATCGAAACCAAGGTCGCCGTGAACGTGGCCAAGGCCAATCCGGATCTGGATACCGGTTCGCACATCGTCGTCACCAGCTACAACGGTATCGTGCTGCTGGCCGGCCAGACCCCGCGTGCAGACCTCAAGGCCCAGGCCGAACAGGCGGCAGCTTCAGTCCAGCGGGTGAAAAAGGTCAACAACGAGCTGCAGGTCATGGCTCCTTCGTCAATCCTGGCGCGTAACAACGACGCCTGGCTGACCACCAAAATCAAGACCCAGATGCTGACTGACAGCGCCATCCCTGGCTCACGCATCAAAATCGTCACCGAGAACGGTATCGTCTACATGCTCGGCCTGGTCACCAAACAGGAGGCCGCCCGCGCCACCAGCCTGGTGCAAGGTGTTTCTGGGGTGCAGAAAATCGTCAAACTGTTTGAGTACATCGACTGACGGCCACGGCTGCCAGACACAAAAAAGGCGACCTTTTCAGGTCGCCTTTTTTATTACTTCACCACTTTCAGGCTTGGCCGGCCTGTAGGTCGCGGCGGCTCGGAGCCTGGCGGCGGACTATCATCACCCGGCTCAACCTCGTCATCAGCCTCGAGAGGCTCTTCCAGGTCAAACACCATGCCCTGGCCGTTCTCACGGGCGTAAACGCCCAGAATGGCTGCAATAGGCACGTACAAGGTGTGTGGCACACCACCAAAGCGCCCTTCAAAGCTTACTGCTTCGTTGTCCATGTGCAATTGACGCACGGCGGTTGGCGAAACATTGAGGACAATCTGCCCGTCACTGGCAAAACCCGCAGGCACTTGCACCTTGGGGTAGTCAGAGTTAACCAGCATGTGCGGAGTGCAGTCGTTATCAACGATCCACTCGTAGAGCGCACGCACCAGATAAGGTCGACTTGAATTCATCGAGGGCTCCTAAAGCTTTAGCGCATGTCGCGTTCGACACCAGACAGACTCGCCTGGAAAGCCTCACGCGCAAATTGGCGCTCCATATAGTCGAGCAACGGCTTGGCTGGCCGCGGCAATTCAATACCCAAAACAGGCAGACGCCAGAGTATCGGCAATAGACAGCAGTCGACCAGACTTTGCTCATCACTGAGGAAAAAAGGTTTGTCGGCAAATAATGCAGAAACACCCGTCAGGCTCTCGCGCAACTCCTTGCGGGCCTGCACGCGCGCCGGCTCCTTGGTCCGCGAATCAAGAATCAGGTCGACCAGCGCACACCAGTCGCGCTGAATACGATGAATCAGCAGGCGGCTATTGGCCCGTGCCACCGGGTACACCGGCAACAGCGGCGGATGCGGATAGCGCTCATCCAGATATTCCATCACCACAGTCGACTCCCACAACGCCAGGTCACGATCGACCAGGGTTGGCAGGCTGCCGTAGGGGTTCACTTCGATCAGCTTCGGCGGCTGACGGCCCGCCTCCACACTGATGATCTCGGCGCTGACACCTTTCTCTGCGAGCACAATGCGCACTCGGTGGGAATAGTGGTCGGCGGGGTCGGAGTAACAGGCCAACCGATTGGTCACGCCCATGGCGGTCCTCCTCGCTTGTTGAAATTATCGGGAGCGGAAAAACGAACGCGCCCAAGGAAAGCCTCTGATAACCACAGGCCAGGTGACTGGCAAGGTCATTGACCCCGCCTGTCACCCGCCCTGCACTGTTACCTTTTCAGAGACACCCTTGGGCGCGCACGATTAACAGCATTGCGTGTAACTATATCAGTGCACATCTTTCCAGTATTCGCGCTTGAGCAGATAAGCGAATACAAAAAGGAAGGCCAGGTAGATCAGCACGTAAGTACCGATGCGCTGATGCTCCAGCTTCACCGGGTTGGCCGAGTAGGCCAGGAAGGTCACAAGGTTCTTGATCTTCTCATCGAACTGCTCTTCAGTCAGGGCGCCGGTTTTTGGCAGCACTGTCAGCTGGTCGCACGCTTCATGGGTCAAAGGCGTGCCGGTGAGCGGATCATACTGCTTCTTGCCGTCTTCGACGATCTGTACTTGCTTGCAACCGATAACCTGACGACCCTGCAACGGTGCCAGCACGTTGGGCATGCCCACGTTCGGGAACACTTTGTTGTTCACACCCCAAGGGCGCGACGGGTCTTCGTAAAAGGCACGCAGGTAGCTGTACAGCCAGTCTGTGCCACGCACACGGGCCACCAGTGTAAGGTCAGGCGGTGCAGCACCGAACCAGGCCTTGGCATCGTTGGGCTGCATGCCGATGTTCATGTGGTCGCCAATCTTGGCACCGGTGAACACCAGGTTATCGAGCATGACCTCATGGGGAATGCCCAGGTCATCAGCGACCCGCTCATAACGCTGGAACTTGGCACTGTGACAACCCATGCAGTAGTTGGCGAACGTACGCGCACCATCCTGCAGGGCCGCCTTGTCAGAAACATCGATGTCGACCTTGTCGAGCTGCACGCCTTGCTCTGCCGCAAAGGAGAACACAGGCATTACCGCGAACATCAATACAGCAAATAGCTTTTTCATCAGCCAGTCACCCTTTCCGGAACCGGTTTGGTCTTCTCAAGCCTGGTGTAGAACGGCATCAGAATGAAGTAGGCGAAGTACAGGAACGTACACACCTGCGACAGCAGCGTGCGGCCCGGGGTAGGAGCCAAGACACCCAGCACACCCAGAATCACGAAGGAGATGCAGAACACCCACAGCCATACCTTGCTCATCCAGCCTTTGTAGCGCATGGATTTGACCGGACTGCGGTCAAGCCACGGCAACACGAACAGCACGGCAATCGCGGCGCCCATGGCAATCACGCCAAGCAGCTTGTCCGGGATGGCACGCAAGATCGCGTAGAACGGCGTGAAGTACCAGACAGGGGCAATGTGTTCCGGCGTTTTAAAGGCGTTAGCCTGTTCAAAGTTCGGTTTTTCCAGGAAGTAACCACCCATTTCCGGGAAGAAGAACACAATCGAGCAGAAGATAAACAGGAATACCACTACGCCGACGATATCTTTCACGGTGTAGTACGGGTGGAAGGGAATGCCATCCAGCGGTATGCCGTTTTCGTCTTTGTGTTTCTTGATATCCACGCCGTCCGGGTTGTTGGAGCCAACTTCGTGCAGGGCAAGAATGTGCAGCACCACCAGGCCCAGGATTACGATAGGCAAGGCCACGACGTGAAGGGCAAAGAAGCGGTTGAGGGTAATACCGGAGATCAGGTAGTCACCACGAATCCACTGGGTCAGGTCGTTACCGATAACCGGGATCGCACCGAACAGCGAAATGATCACCTGGGCGCCCCAGTAGGACATTTGCCCCCAAGGCAACAGGTAACCCATAAAGGCTTCAGCCATCAGGGCCAGATAAATCATCATGCCGAACAGCCAGACCAGCTCACGGGGCTTCTGGTAAGAGCCGTAGAGCAGGCCGCGGAACATGTGCAGGTAGACGACGATAAAGAACGCCGATGCACCGGTAGAGTGCAGCAAGCGCAGGATTGAACCGTATTCGACGTCACGCATGATGTATTCGACAGAAGCAAACGCCTCTTCTGCCGATGGCGTGTAGCTCATGGTCAGCCACACACCGGTAACGATCTGGTTGACCAGAACGAGCAGTGCGAGAGAACCAAAGAAATAGAAGAAGTTGAAGTTCTTCGGAGCGTAATACTTGCTGAGGTGGTCTTCCCACATTTTGGTGGCGGGGAAGCGGGCATCTACCCAATCCATGAACTTGCTCATTACGCGTTCTCCCCATCGAGGCCAACGACGACAATGTTGTCCGTCTCATAGTAGTACGGCGGCACTGGCAGGTTCAGCGGCGCTGGCTGGGCCTTGTACACGCGGCCGGCCAGATCATAGTGCGAACCATGACAAGGGCAGAAATAGCCGCCTACCCAGTCCTTGCCAAGATCAACCGGCGCGACCTCGGGACGGAACGTAGGCGAGCAACCCAAGTGGGTGCAAATACCGATCAACAACAGAATTTCTGGCTTGATCGACCGCAGCTCCGGATTTACATAAGCAGGCTGATCAGATTGCTTGGAATCCGGGTCAGCAAGCTGCCCTTCAATCTTCTTCAGATTTGCCAGGATTTCCTCGGTGCGACGTACGATGAATACCGGCTGGCCACGCCATTCAGCAATCATTTGCTGACCTGGCTCAACCTTTGCAATATTCACTTTCACCGGTGCGCCAGCGGCTTTCGCCTTGGCACTGGGAAACCACGACCCCACGAACGGGACCGCCGCCCCCACCGCTCCTGCAGCACCCACCACGGATGTGGCTGCTACGAGGAAGCGACGCCGGCCGACATTTACGCCGTCATTGCTCATTCAGTCCTCTCCCATCAGCTTTGTGGCCTGTTAAATCAGGCATCTACTAAATATGCATCTATTACTTATAAAAATTTTGCAGAATGGTAATGAAAAGCCCCTAGTCTTACAAGGTAATTACCGCTCTGGGGCGGCTACAGGCCTTGTAGTATAGGCGTTTGCTGGATGTGGCAAGTTGTCACACCGCTAAATCATCGCCCATAAAAAAAGCCCAGCTCCCGAAGGAGGCTGGGCTTTTTTGAACGAAGCTGCGAATTAACGCTTCGAGTACTGCGGACGCTTACGCGCTTTACGCAGACCGACTTTCTTACGTTCAACTTCACGAGCATCGCGAGTAACGAAGCCAGCTTTGCGCAGAGCGCCACGCAGGGTTTCGTCATACTGCATCAGTGCGCGAGTGATACCGTGGCGGATTGCGCCAGCTTGACCACTTACACCACCACCGATCACGGTGACGTAGATGTCGAATTTCTCGACAGTCTCAGTCAGTTCCAACGGCTGACGAACTACCATGCGGGCAGTTTCGCGACCGAAGAAATTCTCCAGAGTGCGGTTGTTGATGGAGATGTTACCGGTACCCGGACGCAGGAAAACGCGAGCGGTTGCGGTTTTACGACGGCCAGTGCCGTAGTTTTGAGTCGCCGACATAATGAACTATTCCGTTAAAACTTCAGTTCTTGGGGCTGCTGAGCAGTATGAGGGTGAGCAGCGCCCGCATAGACTTTCAGCTTACGGTACATGTCGCGACCCAGTGGGTTTTTAGGCAGCATGCCTTTAACCGCGGTCTCGATCACGCGCTCAGGAGCTTTGGCGATCAGCTTTTCGAAGTTGATCGACTTAATCCCGCCCGGGAAACCGGAGTGAGAGTAGTACATCTTGTCAGTGGTTTTAGCACCAGTAACACGGATTTGCTCAGCGTTGATAACAACGATGTAGTCACCGGTGTCAACGTGCGGAGTGTATTCCGGCTTGTGCTTGCCACGCAGACGGCTCGCGATCTCGGTGGCCAGACGACCCAGGGTCTGACCAGCAGCGTCGACGACAAACCAGTCGCGCTTTACTGTTTCTGGTTTAGCAGTAAAAGTTTTCATTCTTTATAGCCTCAGGGGCCGCCCTGTAAATTAGACGGCGGATCTTACTGAATAGTGCGTACTTTGACAAGTCAAAGGCAGCCGGATACAGACGCTATCGGGGGCTCGGGTCAGCGCGTCCGTTCAACGGCAAGATTCTTCGGCAGGCGGCGCATCACTTCCACTGCAGAAAGAGGTGGGCAATTATCCAGATTGCGCAAAAAATTACAACCTGCTTTTATGTTTGTTTACCCGAAGGAGCACCCGATGGACTACCGAAAGCTTGGCCGTACCGATCTGAAAGTAAGCGCAATCGCCCTCGGGACCATGACCTGGGGTGAACAGAACACCCAGGCCGAAGCCTTTGAGCAGATCGCCTGCGCCAAAAATGCCGGCATCAACTTTATCGATACCGCCGAAATGTACCCGGTGCCACCCAAGGCCGAAACCTACGCCACCACCGAGCGTTTTATCGGTAACTGGTTCAAGGAACGCGGTGATCGTGCCGACTGGGTGCTGGCGAGCAAGATCGCCGGCCCCGGCAACGGCATCGACTACATCCGTGACGGCCACCTCAAGCACAACCGCAGCCATATCGTGCAAGCCCTGGACGCCAGCCTCAAGCGCCTGCAAACCGACTGGATCGACCTCTACCAGTTGCACTGGCCCGAGCGCAGCACCAACTTCTTCGGCCAGTTGGGTTACACCCACAACGCCGACGAAGACTTCACCCCGCTGGAAGACACTCTCGAGGCACTCGACGAGCAGGTCAGGGCCGGCAAGATCCGTCACATCGGCCTGTCCAATGAAACGCCGTGGGCCACCATGAAGTTCCTGCAACTGGCCGAAAGTCGCGGCTGGCCGCGCGCCGTATCGATCCAGAACCCCTACAGCCTGCTCAACCGCAGCTTTGAAGTGGGCCTGGCGGAAATCGCCATTCGCGAACAATGCGGCCTGCTCGCCTACTCGCCCCTGGCGTTCGGCATGCTCTCGGGCAAGTACGGTGGCGGCGCCCAACCACCAAAAGGCCGCCTGACCCTCTACAGCCGCTTCTCGCGCTATTCAAACCCGCAGGCCGTGGCTGCCAGCGAGCGTTATGTGGCACTGGCCCGCGAACATGGCCTGGACCCTGCGCAAATGGCCCTGGCCTTCGTCACCCGACAACCGTTCGTCACCAGCAATATCATTGGTGCCACGACCATGGAGCAACTCGAAAGCAATATCGCCAGCTTCGACCTGAAACTGTCGGATGAGGTGCTGGCCGGTATCGACGCCATCCACAAGGACCAGCCAAACCCGGCACCTTGACCCACCGCCCCCTTGCGGGAGCGGGCTTGCTCGCGATGCAGGCGACGCGGTGTTTCAGAGAAACCCCATGGATGCCATCGCGAGCAAGCCCGCGGCTACAAAAGCAGCAACCTCTGGACACACAGGAAAAAACATAAGACGATCCAGCCGTAAGTTGACCAATTTCACCTATAAGAATAATCAAAATATGTCTATGTCTAATCAACTCTCCACGCCGCTGCGGCGTGTCAGCATTTTGGCCATCGATCGGGTTTTCGCGTCGACCCTGATGCATGCCAAGGATTTCTTTCACCTCGCCAGCCTGCGTCACGGCAAGCAGCTGGGACAAGGCCTGACCCCCACTTTCGAGACACGCCTGGTCAGCCCCGACGGCAAACCGGCCACCAGCTTCAGCAATGTGGTGCTCCCTGTGGACGGCGGCCTGGAGGATAGCGACATCATTATCCTGCCGGCCTTCGGTGACGATTTCGACACCCTCTGCCAGCGCTATCCGCAAGTACTGCCCTGGCTGCGCGAACAGCATGCCCGTGGCGCTGTCCTGTGCGCTGAAGCCACCGGAGTCTTCTGGCTCGCTGAAGCCGGGCTGCTCGATGGCAAAGAGGCCACCACCTACTGGCGTTTCTTCGACACCTTTGCCCGGCGCTACCCCCTGGTGCACCTCAACCAGGACAAACACCTTACCGACGCCGACAACCTCTATTGCGCCGGCGGGCCTACCTCAGCCTGCGACCTCTACATTTACATGATCGAGCGTTTTTGCGGCGCCAATATCGCCCAGGCCGTCGCCCGCGACATCCTTTACGAAGTACAGCGCAATTACACCCCGGGGCGCATCGGCTTTGGCGGCCAGAAGCTGCACCAGGACGTGATCATCCTGCAAATCCAGCATTGGCTCGAAGAGCACTTCGCCGACAAGTTCCGCTTTGAAGATGTCGCCCGCGATCACGGCATGAGCATCCGCAACTTCATGCGCCGCTTTCAGCTGGCCACCGGCGACAAACCCTTGCACTACCTGCAACGCCTGCGCATAGAAACCGCCAAGGGCCTGCTCTCGGCCACCCGCAAAAGCATCAAGACCATCAGCTATGACGTGGGCTACGACGACGCAAGCTTCTTCGCGCGTCTGTTTCGCCAACACACAGAGCTTTCACCAAACCAGTATCGTCAGCAGTTCCTGCATGCAGGCCTCAATCAGGTCGCTTAAATCTAAGCGTTGTACTACACACCAAGCGGAACAATCTGATTTCTCCGCCAGCCCAAAAAGCCTCTGATGAAATGCCCTCCAACCAGGGGCACTCACAAGAAGAGGCTTCACCGGCCACTGGCGGAGGTACGCAGCATGGCGCAAAGACTCAATCACAACTCCCTGCCCATCCTTTCCATAGGAGCCCTGGGTGGCACCGTGAGCATGCGCACAACACAGCCCGGCTCAGGCGCACAACCCGTGATCACTGGCGAAGCACTGCTTGACGGCATTTCGCAGCTGCACGAAGGGCTGGACGTTCATATCGAGACCCTGTGCCTGGTTCCCAGCGCCTCCCTGGATTTCAATCTGCTGCTTGAAGTGCTGATCTGGGCCCAGGAGCAAGTGAAGCTGGGCGCGCTGGGCATCGTCATCACCCAAGGCACCGACACCCTGGAAGAAACTGCATTCTTCCTTGACCTGTTATGGGATGCCGATGTGCCACTTGTGCTGACCGGCGCCATGCACCCCAGCGATCATCCCGGCGCAGATGGCCCCGCCAATCTGCTGGATGCCTCCAGGGTTGCGCTCGATACACAGAGCCGCAAGCGAGGCGTTCTAGTGGTAATGAACGGCCAGATTCACCAGCCGCTGCATGTGCGCAAATGCTCATCAATAACGCTGGACGCCTTCAACTCGCCGTTTTTCGGCCCTGCCGGGCTAATGCTCGAAAATCGCGTGCTTTATCTGCGCAAAGCCTGCGCACGCACTGTCCTGCCCATGCCCCGCAGCATTCATCACAAGGTCGCATTGCTGCCAGCAACACTGTCTGCCGACACGGTACTGCTGGAGCATGTGCTGGCCCTGGGGTATGACGCGCTGGTGGTCAGTGCTTTCGGGGCCGGGCATGTCAGTGTCGAATGGGTCGACCTGATCGAACAGGTCACCACGGAAATTCCGGTTCTGGTGGCGTCACGAACAGGTTCAGGCCCCACCGCCGAAGCGTCTTACGGGTTTATCGGCAGCGAGATGGACCTGATCGACCGCGGCGCGCTGATGTGCGGGTTTCTCTGCCCGTACAAGGCGCGGATCCTGATATGGCTGCTGATAGGTTGCGGGCATGCCCGCGACATTGCCAAGTACGTGCAGCGCCTGGGGTTCAAGGCCGCCGAGGCCTGAGGCGGGCATAAAAAAGGCCTGCAATGCAGGCCGTTTTTTTGACTAGGGTTTGTGCGCCCGCGTCAGATATTCATGGGACTGCATTTCCAGCAAACGGCTGAGGGTACGCTGGAACTCGAAGTTCAGGCGCCCGCCCTTGTAAAGGTCTTTCAGCTCGACTTCAGCCGAGATGATCAGCTTGACGTTGCGGTCGTAAAACTCATCGACCATGTTGATAAAGCGTCGGGCGATGTCGTCCGTTTTCACTTCCATCTGCTCTACACCGCTGAGGATTACAGCGTTGAAGATCTTGCCAAGCTCGATGTAATCATTCTGGCTGCGCGGGCCGTCGCACAACTCGCGAAACTCGAACCAGGCCACATCATCACAGGTACGCAAGGCACGGATGGTGCGGTTCTCGATGATCAGATCATCGTTTTCGATCGCCCTGTTGGAGTTGTGAGTCAGCGCCTTGAAGCTTTCTCTCAAGCTCTTCTCGGACTCTTCGTTCAACGGAAAGTGAAACAGTTCGGCCTGCTCAAGGTGACGCAAGCGATAGTCGACGCCGCTGTCGACGTTGACGATTTCGGTGTTCTGCTTGATCAGCGCAATGGCGGGCAAGAAGCGCGCACGCTGCAAGCCGTCCTTGTACAAACCGTCAGGCACAATGTTCGACGTAGCCACCAGGGTGACACCGTTTTTGAACAGTTCTTCCATCAAGGTGCCGAGAATCATGGCGTCGGTAATGTCCGACACAAAGAATTCATCAAAGCAGATCACCCGCGCCTCGTCAGAAAAACGCTTGGCGATAATGGTCAGCGGGTTCTTTTCGCCATTGAGGGTGCGCATTTCTTCATGCACGCGCTTCATGAAGCGGTGGAAGTGGGTACGCACCTTCTCCTTGAACGGCAGGGCATCGAAAAACGTATCGACCAGATATGTCTTGCCACGGCCTACACCGCCCCAGAAGTAGAGGCCCTTGACCGGCGTCTGCTCCTTTTTGCCGAACAGCTTGCCGAAAAGGCCCGGCTTGCTCTGCGAGGAAGCGACCAGGTCGTCGTACAGGCGCTGCAAATGGCGCACAGCGTTTTCCTGCGCGGCATCGTGGAAGAAGTCCGGGCGTTTCAGATCTGCTTGATATCGTTCTAGAGGCGTCATAATTCGTTAGCAAGGCAACAAAAACGGGCCGACACTGTAGCGACGACCCTTGGGAATGGCAATCAAACCTGAGACGAAACGTCGCACTTTCTCAGTCTTGAACGGGTACCAGCGCAAGGCGCAACGCTTCGATTGCCTCATCTCTGGCTGTGGCATCGGCAAATACCGGACTGTCAGCCACGCAGGTGTCGCCCAGCCAGACACTGAAGCTCAACGCGTCACTGCGCACATCCAGAGGCTCGCCGGATTGCAGCTGCTTGGTCACCTGACCGGCGGTTTTACCGTCGGCAAAGCTGTGCGACAGCAGCAATTGTTCGCCAGCAGCGGCCAGCAGGCGGAAACGGAAGCTGCCGTCTTCGTCGCGGAAGCTGACAAAGCGCGGGCCCTTGGCGGCTTTCTTTTTGCTCGCAGCAGTGGTTTGCGCGGCACTGACAAACGAGCGCAAGCCAACGGCTTCACGCAATTCGACAAGGAAAGGCGCTGCGATCTTGCGAGCTTTTTGGGCGCCAGCCAGCAGGATGTCTTCCATATCATCAGGACGCGACATCAAGTCGTGGTAACGCTCGCGGGACTCGCCCAGCTCGGCGTCCAGCAGCTTGAACAGGCGCTCTTTCGCTTCGCCCCAGCCCAGGCCCTGCAACAGCTCGCTGCGGAACTCAACCGACTGCTCAGGCGTGGAGAATGCCTGGTACAGGGTGAACAGGTGCGAGTTGTCCGGATCCTTCGCCTCGCCCGGTGCACGGGAGTCGGTAACGATGCGCGAAATCGCGCTTTTCATGTCCTTGGCGCTGCTGAACAACGGAATGGTGTTGTCATAGCTCTTGGACATCTTGCGACCGTCCAGACCCGGCAAAGTGGCCACGCTTTCTTCGATCAGCGCTTCGGGCATGGCGAAAAACTCTTTGCCATTGCCGAACAGGTGGTTGAAGCGCTGGCCAATGTCACGGGCCATTTCAACGTGCTGGATCTGGTCACGCCCCACAGGCACCTTGTTGGCATTGAACATCAGAATGTCCGCAGCCATCAGCACCGGGTAGCTGTACAGGCCCATGGTGATGCCCGCATCCGGGTCTTCGCCGTTTTCCAGGTTCTTGTCTACCGAGGCCTTGTAGGCATGGGCCCGATTGAGCAGGCCCTTGGCCGCTACGCAGGTCAGCAGCCAGGTCAGCTCGGGGATTTCCGGAATATCGGACTGACGGTAGAAGGTCACACGCTCGACATCAAGGCCGGCCGCCAGCCAGGTTGCAGCGATTTCCTGACGCGAACGCTGGATGCGCAGCGGGTCATCGCACTTGATCAGGGCATGGTAGTCAGCCAGGAAGTAAAACGAATCGGCGTTGGGGTCGCGGCTGGCCACGATCGCAGGGCGGATGGCCCCGGCGTAGTTGCCCAGGTGCGGCGTACCGGTGGTGGTGATGCCGGTGAGGATACGAGTACGAGAGGTCATGGGTAATCGCTTATCAGGCTGCAATCAATTCGAAAGGCGTGGCGCTACCAACTCTTTGAGCTCGGGCAGCTTGCCGTGAAAAAAGTGTCCGCATTCTGCCACTTTCAGCAGCTCATGGGGGCGCGACAGGTCGTTTGACCAGTTATAGACCAGCTGCGGGTCGATCACTTCGTCGGTTTCAGGCTGGATAACGGTCAGCGGGCAGTTATGTGGCAAGGCATCTTCGTCACGCAAACGCATCACCGCAGGGGCGATCATAAACACGCGCTCAAGCTTTTCGCCCTGGGCTTCAAGGCGACCACCCAGGCTGGCGGCAACAAAACCACCAAACGAAAAACCGAACAGGGTGATCGGCAAGTCAGGGTGTCTGGCGCGCAACCACCGGGCTGCTGCAAAGGCATCGTCGACTTCGCCGGTGCCCATATCGTGGCTGCCTTCACTGGCGCCGGTGCCGCGGTAATTAAATCGCAAGGTAATCAGGCCAGCATCGCGGGCAGTGCGTTGCAAGGTCGAAACCACTTTATTCATCATGGTGCCGCCCTGTACCGGATTGGGATGGCACAGCAGCGCAAGGCCCTTTGGCTCAGCACAATCAAGGTACAAGGCTTCCAGTTGGCCGACCGGGCCAGCAATTACTACAGGGGTTTCGCGGGTAAGCAAGAGGGAACTCCGTGACCTCAGATTGGGTCGACTCGTCTAGCTGATAGATTCTGTCTGACATATTTGCGAGTGCATCGCGGTATACAGCGCAGGTCCGAGCCGTTAACGTAAAGCAAAGCCGTTTATAGAGGAAGGACTCGTGGAACACTCGCTCTTGATTTGGTTGTTGCCGACTCTCGCCCTGGTTGCCGGTGTCGCCATTGGTTTTCTGGTTGCTCGTCTGCTGCCCAATGCCGTGCCTAACCGCACGCAGCGTCAGCTGGACGACATCCAGGAACGTTTTGACAGTTACCAAAGTGAAGTGGTTACCCACTTCAACACCACCGCCAACCTGGTGAAGAAACTCACACAGAGCTATCAGGACGTGCAAGAACACCTCGCCGAGGGCGCCAACCGTTTGGCCCTGGACGAGCAGACTCGCCAACGCCTGCTGGCTGCCCTGCACCCGGATGTGCCACAACCGCATCGCGAGCGCATCACCCCGCCGCACAGCACCGAGCCGCCATTGGACTACGCACCAAAAAGCCCGAACGGTCCTGGCATGCTGGATGAGCATTACGGCCTGAAGAAGTAATTTCCCCAGCCGGATGCCCAATAAAAAGCCCCGCGATCTGCAAGGATCGCGGGGCTTTTTGTTGTGTGTCTTGCGCCCCCCCGTAGCCGCTGCCGCAGGCTGCGTTCGACGACGAAGTCGTCGCAATATCAGCCAAACCCCGCACTCAGGGTTTACGACTGCTGCGCAGCCGAACGCAGCCTTCGGCAGCTGCTACGAGGTAATGATCAAGGGTACTGCTGCACCTGACCCGGCTGCTGGTATTGCATGCCCGGGATTGGCGCCAGTGTCACTTGTACGCGACGGTTCTGTGCGCGGCCATCTGCGGTGGCGTTGCTGGCAATCGGATCAGCCGGGCCCATACCTTTGACTGACAGGTACTGGCCGCTCACACCTTGAGACGTCAGGTAGGTCGCTACGCTTTGCGCACGCTGCTGGGAAAGCTGCATGTTGTAGTTGTAGTTACCGGTGCTGTCGGTGTAACCCACGATCTGGATCAGGTTCTGGTTGTTGAACTGCTTGAGCGAATTCGCCAGGTTGTTCAGCGGCTGATAGAAGCTGGGCGCAATGTTGGCCGAGTTGGTCGCGAAGGTAATGTTGCCTGGCATCACCAGGGTGATGTTGTCGCCCTGACGCTGAACTTCAACGCCCGTGTTGGCCATGCTCGCACGCAGGGCTGCTTCCTGCTTGTCGGCGTAATAGCCATAACCGGCTGCACCCAGGCCTGCCACGGCAGCACCGATCAGCGCGCCCTTGCCACGGTTGTTATGGTCGATGGCAGCACCCGCCACAGCACCCGCCAGAGCCCCCAGGCCACCGTAGGTGGCAGTCTTGCTCAAGCCCGTCCCGGAAGACCCCTGGCCCTGGTTGTCATACGGGTTAGGCGTAGCGCAGCCAGCCAGCAAGGCCACCGCACTTGCAGCAACAATCAAACGACGCGAAATGAACATGGTGAAGCTCCTGATCAATCTTTCTAGGGGCAAAGGCCATTGGCATTAGACCTTTATAAATCTTGGAACACGACCAACGGTAAAAATTCCTTGGGTCGTAAACATTCGCACCCCACAAACAATAGTCGCCCGAACGCCTCCCAACAAATTCCGGCCTAGAACTTCACACCCATCGTCAGCGCCACAAAGTCGCGGTCACTGAGGGTGTTGTAGCGCCCACCAAAAAAATTGGTGTACGACAGGCTGCCGGTGTAGGTGCTTTGATAGTCACCCTCCAGCCCCAGGGAGATGGCTTTGCGGCCCTCTTCGAAGCTGGCATCGGGCCCCGGCGAATAGCCGCTGACATCATGGGACCAGCCCAGATTGGGCTTGAGGTTCACCCCGGGAACAACGCTTCTGTATTCCCACACGGCGCGTCCACGGTAGCCCCAGGAGGTGGCCGTGGTGAAGCCGTCATTACCTTCAGAGCCAAACACCGGATCACGCCCGTAACGCAGCCCTGAAGGGCTATCCAGGCCACCAACCCGGGTCACCCCCACTTCACCGGTCACGGTCAGGTGATCGGCACCCATCGCGTTGTCGAACACATGGCTGAGGGACGTCTGGAACCGGGTGACTTCCTTGCGCCGATAGCCCTGCACATCTGCGCCGGGAGTGACGCTCAGTGGCGATGCATCGGCAAGCCCGGGCAGCAACGTGACATTGGCGTACAGCAAGTCGTTGCTGTTGAGTTGCACCGGCGCATTGGGACGGTAACTCAACTCGCCCTTCCAGGCCGTGCCTGTGGATAAAGTGGTGGAGAAGCTCAGGCCGTAAAGGCGGATGTCTTCAGGGTATTCAACGTAATAGCCCGAATTGCCGGCAACAACCATCGGCGCCAGCCCTCCGGCGCCTGCTGCCGCGTTATAGGCCGACTGCGGCGCCGCGCTGGCGCTGAGGATCGGGTCGCGACTGTGGTAGTTCATGAAGTAGGCACCGAACTCGGTGCCCAGCGGCTCGAACACATAGTGCATGGCCACCCCGAACTGCCCGCTGTTGCGCGCATAACGATTGGCGCCACGGCGTACCAGCACGCCCTCCTCGTTCACCTCAACCCCGGCACCGGTCAGCGCGGCGAGGTCGGCCACATCGAGTGCCGAACGCTTGCTCATGACCCGGTAATTGCCGCTGCAGCCGTCAGCCATCACGTCTGACCGGGAGAAAAACGTCCCGCAGTTGTCCGCTTCGGACGGCTCCCAATCCAGCTGATAAAAGGCTTCAGCCGACAGGTTGTCGGTCAGGTTTTGCGAGAGATAGAACAGGTTGACCGGCACCAGGCCATCTTTGAACTCAGTGCCAGGCCGACGATAGGCGGCAGGGTCGGTGGGGTTGATCGCATTGATGCCGCCACCGATAAACGCACTTTCGCCCCAACTGACCACCTGTTTACCCAAGCGGACTGCGCCGGGCTGATCGGCAATGGCGTAGTTGTGGTAAACGAACGCATCGAGCAGTTGCGCGCCGGCCGATTGCGCGCTGGCTCGGCGGCCTGAGTCACTGATGGGCTTGAAGGGGCGGCTGTCGTCCTGCAACTCGAAGTCATACCAATACTTGCCGCGCACATACAGGCCGCTGTCGCCGTACTTGAGTTCCAGTGCGTGCATGCCGGTAAAGATTTTCGAAAAAGTTTCGCCGCGTTTGAAGTTAAGGCGGCCATCGTCCGAAATGGCCGATTGCCCCGTGCCGCCATTGTTGGCGCCTATCAGTTTGCTGTCGGCCCTGGCGGTGGACCAACTGGCGCCGATGGACAGCTCGGTATCGATCTGCCCCTCAACCGGGCCGACATTGAAGCTCACGCCCCAAGCGGACGTCGACGCAAGGCTGACTGCCAGCGCCAGCCTGGCGCTGCGCCAGGACCGGTGGACTGAGGACATCGATACTTCTCCGTGGGCACACTGCAATAAGCCCGCAAGGATGAAGCAAATCCAGATTTTGACAAGAACCCGACCATCTCCCCGTAGCTGCTGCCGGACGCAGCCTTCGTTCCTCGGCAGCTGCTACGGAACCAAGGTGTGTCAATGCATCTCGGTAAACGCCAGTTTCACGCCCAACGCCACCAGTACCGCCCCCATGGTGCGGTCAAACCAGTGACCCATGCGGGCAAAGCCTGTACGCACGCGCTGATGGCTGAACAGCATCGCGACCATGCAGAACCACACACCGGTTGCCACTGCCAGGTACACGCCATAACCGGCCTGGATCGACAGCGGGGTGTGCGGGTTGATCACCACGGTAAACAGCGACAGGAAAAACAGCGTCGCCTTGGGGTTCAGGCCGTTGGTCACAAAGCCCGACGTGAAAGCCCCGCGTGCCGTGCGCTCGCCCACCGGCAAGCTGGCCGCCAACGCCGCAGGATCGGCCGGTTTGGCCCGCAGTGCCTTGATGCCGATATACAGCAGATAAGCCGCTGCCAGCCATTTCAGGGCGTTGAACAGGACAATCGATTGCGACACGATGATGCCGATACCCAGCAATGAATAGCCGACATGGACAAAAATCGCCGTGCCCACACCAAACGCGGTAAACATCCCGGCACGGCGGCCGTGAGTGACGCTCTCGCGTACTACCACGGCAAAATCAGGCCCGGGGCTGGCCACCGCCAACAGGTGAATCAAGGCTACGGTCAAAAATTCTGTCCAGTACATGCACGGCTCCATTACAAATTGTTTCTTCTGTTAGGCTCGCCACATTACGCCTTCATTTCACAGCACAAAAGGTACAGTTGATGACTAACACTCAGCGCGCCGTATTCCTTGATTACACCTCACTGGACCTGGGCGATCTCGACCTCGACCCGCTGCGTCGCAGCTTCGGCGACTTGCAGCTGTGCGCAGACACCACGCCAACCAATGTGATCGAGCGTCTGCAAGGCGTCAGTGTGGCCATCAGCAACAAAGCGCTGCTCAACGCCCAGACCCTGGCTGCCTGCCCGGAGCTGAAGTTGATTCTGGTGGCAGCCACCGGCACCAACAACGTCGACCTTGAGGCCGCCCGAGCCCTGGGGATCACCGTGGCCAACTGCCAGGGCTACGGCACGCCATCGGTGGCGCAGCACACCCTCGGCCTGCTGCTGGCACTGGCTACGCGCCTGGTCGATTACAACAAGGCCGTGGCCGACGGCCAGTGGCAGCAAGCGAAGCAGTTCTGCCTGCTGGACTTCCCGATTGTCGAGCTGGAAGGCAAGACCCTGGGCCTGTTCGGTCACGGCGAGCTGGGCAGTGCGGTCGCGAAACTGGCCGAAGCCTTCGGCATGCGCGTGCTGATCGGCCAGATCCCGGGGCGCCCGGCCCGTGCCGGGCGCCTGACGCTGGACGAACTGCTGCCCCAGGTCGACGCGCTGACCTTTCACTGCCCGCTCACCGAGCATACGCGTAATTTTATCGGCGCCCGCGAACTGGCACTGCTCAAACCCGGGGCCTTTGTGGTCAATACCGCACGTGGCGGCATGATCGACGAACAGGCACTCGCCGACGCCCTGCGTAGCGGCCATCTGGGTGGCGCGGCCACCGACGTGCTCAGCGTCGAACCACCACGCGACGGCAACCCATTGCTGGGGGCCGACATTCCGCGCCTGATCATCACCCCGCACAGTGCCTGGGGCAGTCGTGAAGCACGCCAGCGCATCGTCGGCCAACTGGCGCAAAATGCCGAAGCGTTCTTCAACGGTACAGCGCTGCGGGTCGTCAGTTGATAGACTGCGCCCCTTTTTGAGGAGCAGATTATGGATCCGCGCAGTGAAGTACTGCTTCGTCAGCCTGAATACTTTCAAGGCTCGGTGCTATTGGTCGGCTTGCCCGCTGACGAACTGCTGGGCGAGTTGCCCGATGCCCATGGCTGGTGCTGGCATGCCGGCGACCAGGCCGCGCTCGACGCCCGCTTTGCCGGGCGTGTGCAGTTCGGTGTCGATATCCCTGAGCGGGCGTTCGACACCGCCGTGGTGTTCCTGCCCAAGTCCAAGGAACTGAGCGACTACGTGCTCAAGGCCGTGGCCGCCCGCCTGCCGGGTGCCGACGTGTTTCTGGTCGGTGAAAAAAAGGGTGGCATTGAAGGCGCGTCCAAACAGTTGATCCCGTTCGGCAAGCCACGCAAACTCGACAGCGCGCGGCATTGCCAGCTGTGGCAAGTGACGGTGGATAACGCCCCGCCCGTGCCGGTACTGCACGATCTGGCGCAACATTACGAACTGCCGCTGCCCGAAGGCCCGCTCAAGGTCGTGAGCCTGCCGGGCGTGTTCAGCCACGGTCGCCTGGATCGCGGCAGCGCCCTGCTGCTTGAGCATCTGGACAAGTTGCCCAGCGGCCACGTGCTGGACTTCGGCTGCGGTGCGGGCGTGCTCGGGGCTGCGGTCAAGCGCCGCTACCCGCACAACAACGTCACCCTGCTCGACGTGGATGCCTTCGCCACCGCCAGCAGCCGTTTGACCCTGGCGGCCAACGGTCTGGAAGGGGAAGTGATTACCGGCAACGGCATCGACGCCGCGCCCATGGGTTTGAACACGATTCTGAGCAACCCGCCGTTCCACGTGGGGGTGCATACCGATTACCACGCCACCGAAAACTTGCTGCAAAAAGCAGTGAAACATCTGAAATCAGGTGGCGAACTACGGATTGTCGCCAACAGCTTCCTGCGATATCAACCGCTGATCGAAGAGCATTTCGGTGCCTGCACGGTCAAGGCCGAGGGCCAGGGTTTCCGGATTTACAGCGCCAAGCGCCGTTGAGCCTGCGGAAAAATAAGAGCTTGCCGGATCGGATTTGCCTAGGCAGAATCCGCTCCGTCCTAGGGGAGTAGTCTCCCACGAGCGTCAAGCTCGTCCGGCATACGTCAACATACTTGGTCAACAGACCATGGCGTATGCGACCCAGGTGTCCGCACAGACGGACCGGGGTTTGACAAGACCTATGACACGAACACCTTACCCGGGGCGGGGAGGCTGTACGTGTCATAGCCGTGTCGACCCGCCCCTGGAAACCACCTGATGATGCTCGATTCCCTGCTTGTCCCTACTGCAATCGTTGCCTTGGCCGAAATCGGCGACAAGACGCAACTGCTCGCCCTTATTCTGGCCGCACGCTTTCGCAAACCCTGGCCGATAATCGCCGGTATCGTGGTCGCGACCCTGGCCAACCATGCCGCCGCCGGTGCTGTAGGCGCCTGGTTCAGCACGTTCTTCAGTGACGCCATGCTGCACTGGATCCTCGCCGCGAGCTTTACCGCCACCGCGCTGTGGACCCTGGTGCCGGACAAGATGGACGACGACGAAGCCAGCACCGCACGCAAGTACGGGCCGTTCGTGACCACATTGATCACCTTCTTCATTGCCGAAATCGGTGACAAGACCCAAGTGGCGACGGTGATGCTCGCCGCACAATACCCGGATCTGTGGCTGGTGATTATCGGTACAACCCTGGGCATGCTGATTGCCAACGTGCCGGTGGTTTTGGCGGGCAACTTTGCCGCTGACAAACTGCCGTTGACCCTGATCCGCAGACTGGCTGCCACCGCGTTCGTAGTACTGGCTGTAGTGGCCGTGTACAAGGCGATGCAGATCAGCGGCTGGGTGTAACCCACACTTTGTGTGGGAGCGGGCTTGCTCGCGATACAGGCACTGCGGTCTTTCAGTTGAACCGCGTAGACGCCATCGCGAGCAAGCCCGCCCCCACAACAAGCGTCACGATTTCGGCGCTTGCTGATACAGCGGCATCACCTTCGGAATGGCCGCCTCCAGCGCAGCAATCCGGCTGCTTGAAGCCGGGTGGGTGCTCATGAATTCAGGCGGCGCATTCTGTGATTGCTGAGCCATTTTCTGCCACAGGGTGATCGCCGCATTCGGGTTGTAGCCCGCACGGGCTGCCAGCTCCAGACCGATCAGGTCCGCTTCGTTTTCATTGCTGCGGCTGTTGGGCAAGGTCAGGCTGTAGTTCACCACCGTGTCGGCCAGGCCCAGGCTGTCCTGGCCCAGGCCCAACAAGGCGCCAGCACCCTGCTTGGCGATTTCGATGCCATAGGCCTTGGACATGGATTCACGCCCGTGCTCACGCAAGGCGTGGGCAATTTCATGGCCCATGATCGCGGCAATTTCATCGTCACTCAGTTTGAGTTGCTCGATGATCCCGCTATAAAAGATGATCTTGCCGCCAGGGCCGCAGTTGGCGTTGAGCTCGTCACTCTTGATCAGGTTGACTTCCCAGTTCCATTGCGCGGCATCCGGGCGAAAGGCCGGCGCCTGGGCAATCAGTCGGTTGGCGATCGCCTGCAGGCGCCTGGCGTTGGCGCTGGTCTTGTCCAGGACGCCCTTGGTGCCCGCCTCGCTGACGGTCTGTTGATACGACTGGGCGTACATCTGGTCAACCTGCTGGCTCGACAGCATGCTGAACATGTACTGCTTGCGCTCTACGCCCACGGCGCCGCCATTGGTGGTATTCACCGCCTGGCATCCACCCAGCAACAACCCGGCGCCCACGGCGCACACTACCGCTAACTTACCCATCAAAAGTCTCCATAAAGATGGCGCGTATCGTATCTCAACCCGGTGTCAGGCACTCGGGCGCGTTGAGTTTTGGATCGTTGACCAGATTGGCCAGCGGTCTTTCTCGCAGCGGCATCTGCGCACTGGCCAGCAGCGCCTGCAAGGCCTGCAGCGGAGTCTGAGGGTCAAGCCAGGCCTGCTGGCCGGCCTCATCCAGAATCAGCGGGCGACGCTGGCTGGCCGCTGCCTGTGTAATCACGGCGGTGCTCAGCCACACATGCCCCTCAACGGGGTATGCCTCCCAGATACCGGCAAAAAACAGCGAGGAGCCTTCACCCGGCGTCAGCCAGTAGGGGCGTTTACGGGTCGTGCCGCGCCATTCATAAAAGCCGTTGGCCGGGATCAGGCAGCGGCGCTCACGCAAGGCATCGCGGAACATGGGCTGCTCGGCCACGGTTTCAGCACGGGCATGGGCCGGAGTCCGTGACAGGTCGGTCAGCCACGCCGGGGTCAGGCCCCAGCGCGCTCGCGCCAGCTCTCGCTGGCCAGGCTCAGCACCGGCGCGCAGAATCAATACCGAATCATTCGGCGAAATATTCCACTGGGCCTGCTGATCCGCCGGGAAACCGGGCAAGGCTGCAAATGCAGGGTTCCAGCGAAACAGGGCAAAACGTCCACACATGGGGCAGCACAACTCTTCTTTTGTATAGCAATGAATAAACCGTCGCTGGCATCAGCAATCCAGCACATCGGGGAAACTCTCAGGCTCATCACCAGCCACCGGTGACGCGGCATTGTACGCATCGATCAACTCCCGTGCGTATTGCGCCCGATCATTGGCCACCGCCAGGCCGAGCAAGCCGAACACCGGCAGCTCCCCCGTGGCGCCGACCAGATCACGGCCCTGTAGCCGGGCCTCGACCCCTTCACTGGCCAGCATGCCCAGCAACAGTTCGGCTTCCATCAGGTTTTCCGGCTCGTAGATGCGTTGCATGGTCTTCACTCACTACTCATTCTCGGTATGCACATCGAGCATCCATTCATGGCCATCGGTCTGAAGGTGAAAAAGGATCGGCCGACAGCACACCGGGCAGTCTTCGATGTAGCTCTGATCACCCCCCGACAGGTCGAGCACCGCTTCAGCCGGCTCGCCGCAATAGGGGCATTCATAGTGTTCAGTTTCAAGCATCGCGGTCTCCAGAGTGACTTGTGCGTATAATCGCCGGTCTATTAGCAGGGCTATTATTTTTGCCCTGCCCTGCGTACCAACCCTAGTCGTTTCCAACAAGAGAGCATGATGGGCCAATTCGATAGCATCCGACCTTACGACGACGCCGAAGTACCAGCAGTGCTGGCCCGGCTGCTCAGCGACAAGGCGTTTCTGGATATCCTGACCCACTTTCGCTTTCCGCGCCTGGCTGGCGCTTTCGGTTGGCTGTTAAAACCACTTATAGCTCATCGCCTGCGCAAAGAGTTCGCCAGCGTCAATTCGGTCGCGGCCCTGCAGGACAAGGTCGAGGTGTACGTCGATCGCACCATCGAACATGCCACCGACGGCGTAACCTATACCGGCGTCGAGCAACTGAAATCCGGCAGCGCCTACCTGTTTCTGGCCAACCACCGCGATATCGTGATGGACCCGGCGTTCGTCAATTACGCCGTGTACCACGCCGGCCTGCCAACGCCGCGCATCGCCATTGGCGACAACCTGCTGCAAAAGCCGTTTGTCAGCGATCTGATGCGCCTGAACAAGAGCTTTATCGTGCACCGCTCGATCACCGGGCGCCGGGAAAAGCTCGCGGCTTATCAACTGCTGTCGGCATACATCAACCACTCGATCCGCAACGACTGCCAGTCAATCTGGATCGCCCAGGCTGAAGGCCGGGCCAAGGACGGTGATGACCGTACCGATTCGGCGATCCTCAAGATGTTTCATATGAGCCGTAAAAACGAGCCGTTTGCCGAGGTCATTCAGTCATTGAACCTGACCCCGGTTTCCATCAGCTACGAATACGACCCTTGTGACCAGGCCAAGGCCCGCGAGCTGTTTATCCGCGCCACTACCGGCACCTACAGCAAGGCTCCTGGCGAGGACGACACCAGCATCGCCAACGGCATTACCGGCTACAAGGGTCGCGTGCACGTGAACTTCGGGGCGCCGGTGACCGAGTTGTTCGAAGACAGCAAATTGCTGGCCGCCGAAATGGATCGTCATATCCTCGGTGGCTACCGCCTGTTCCCCGCGCACTACCTGGCGTATGCGCAGTGGAGCGACCACGACCCCGAGTTACAAGTGCCGACGGCCGCAGAGGTATTCGGTGCCGAAGAACTGGCCAAGGCCCAGGAAGAATGGCAACGCCGCCTGGACGCCTGCCCGGCCGAGCACCGTCCGTATCTGGTGCTGCAATACGCGATGCCGGTGCGTAACCAGTATCGGATCAAGGCTGGCCTGGCGCTGTAACCCAATAAACCCGTGGGAGCGAGCCTGCTCGCGAAGGTTGTTCGCGAGCAGGCTCGCTCCCACAGAAGGGCTTAAATTCTGCTGTCACCGTATCGTCATATTGAGAGGCCACTCTGTGGCCCCTCGACACCGACACGGAGCTTGTCATGCTGCACGCAGAAAACCAGGACCGCCTTTACCTTATCGCGCCCAGCGACGAACAACAGGCATTGATCGAGGGCTTGGCCTTTAACGTGCAAGACCGCCACTGGCTGGTTTACTGCGCCCTGAGCGGCCACGCCCATGCCGACCTGCCCGAGACGGACCTGCTCACCGGCGTCAGCCGCCTGGAGCTGTATGCCGAAGCGGCCTGAATGTTTCGAACACAAAAAAGCCCGAGCTCACTGAGTTCGGGCTTTTTTATTTTGCCGGCTTACTCGCTGAGCAAACGACCGATGGACGGGTCCTTGAACACACGGGTCAGGGCATCACTCAACACATCGCTCACCAGCTTGGTGTTGGTCTCCTGGTTCGGCGCCATGCCGAAGCGCTGATCCAGGGACGCGCCATAACGGCCGCTGTAGGTACGACCACCGTTCTTCACATCGGAACGGAAGGTCGCGCCAATGGTGGCTTCAGTCACGTACATGGTGTCCTTGGGCGACTGATACTTGAGTTCGGCCAGGGTCACGGTCAGCGTTGGCGCGTTCATCGCATTGGCTGTCGGGGTGAAACCCAGCAAGCGCACGGCTGCTTCAGCCTGGGCTTGCAGCTTGGGAACCAGGTCGGCACTGCTGACGCTGATCGCGCTGGTCTCGGGGTACATGCCACCACGGGTCCCCAGGGTTGGGGAAGGACGACCGTCCACCACACGCACAACCACCGGCTGGCCACGACCCACTGGCGCAAGCTGGGTGGTCAGCTTAGGTTGCGGGCTGAGTTGTTGCGGGCTGTGGGCGCAGCCGACCAGGGTCAAACTGGTCACAGTAATCAAACCGAACAACAGGCGTTGCAACATGCTTATCTCTCCAGGACTGGGTATAACAGGCCGTCAGTATAGGGTGCCGGACGCCTGCGAACTAGCGGCTTGCCGTCACCCGCCTGTCATCGCCAATTCATCCGTATGTCACCTGCACAGGGCATAGTCTCGACGACTGACTCAACAGGTGCCGCCATGAACATGCTCTTGACCCTGCTCGGCTTCAACCGCCCCGAGCGCTGCTTCGCCCGCCTGGATTCGGCAGGTCGCTGCCAGGCCTTCAAGCAGTGCAAACAACCGCCGGTCGGCGACAGCTGGGTCGAAATCGAAGAAATCCGTCTTAACTGGTTGCACCAGGTGCTACCTGCCAACGCCCGTATTGCCTCGCCCGCAAGGCATTCGTCAGGGCACCCGCTGCCGGGCCTCTGAACGGCGCACCAATAAAAGTCATTTAACAGGATCAATTGCCCACGTTTCTTCGCTACAATCTCCCCCCGATTATAAGGACGTCTCCTGATCGGGCCCCGCAACATCGCTAATGCGCTTGTATTGGCACCCCAAAACCGCCCACAGAGAGCCGCCCACACAGATCATGTGAAGCTGGCGCGCTTGAATTTCATTGCGTAACCCCCACTTTCTGCATGGTCTGCCAGAGCTGCCACAACGCTCGGCCACTGGTTCGGTGCCCAGCGTGCGGTAGCCCTTTTTTGAGGTTCACGTCTTCAAGAGAGCGTGAAAAAAACGGGTTTCACAACTTCACAAGAGTGTGGCGAGCAAATGAAAAGTTTTGCGTCTGAACATGCACCATTAGCGTCTGATATTGCCTCACCAAGCAGGATCGAAGTCGGCTCCACAGCACGAGACTGAAAGCCTGTCCGCTTACGGATTTGGTTGCACAAACGGACGCTCTAGACATTAAGTCGAATTGCCTCCCGAGTACTGAAATGCGTTCATATGAACCTTGAAGGCCCGGTTGGTGGCGTCCGCTAAAGTTGCAAGAAATTGCGAAGAATCGGACATGGCGATCCTGGCCATGAGTGGCCCGGGGCTAATCAGAACCACGCCCCGGACACCTGGCAGCTATGCCGTCAATTTGGTGCCGTAGATTTTGGAGACGCGTTAATGGCGCATAACGAAGCAGTCGACGTAGTACTGGTTGGGGCGGGCATCATGAGTGCCACCCTCGCCGTACTGCTCAAAGAGCTCGACCCCGGCATTAAGCTGGAAGTTGTTGAGCAAATGGACTCAGGTGCTGCGGAGAGTTCCAACCCGTGGAACAACGCAGGCACCGGTCACGCCGGCCTTTGTGAGCTGAACTACACGCCGCAGGCGGCTGATGGTTCGATCGACATCAAAAAGGCTGTGCATATCAATGCCCAGTTCGAAGTGTCGAAACAGTTTTGGGCCTACCTGGCGCAAAAAGGCACCTTCGGTTCCTGCAAGTCCTTCATCAGCCCGGTTCCTCACCTGAGCTACGTTGAAGGTGAAAAAGGCGTGTCGTTCCTGAAAAAACGCTTTGACGTGCTGAGCAAGCACCATGCGTTTGCCGACATGGAATACACCGAAGACAAGGCCAAAATGACCGAGTGGATGCCCCTGATGATGCCGGGCCGCCCTGCGGATCAGCTCATCTCGGCCACCCGCGTGGAACATGGCACCGATGTCAACTTCGGCGCCCTGACCCAGCAACTGCTCAAGCATCTGGCCAGTGCACCGGACACCCAGATCAAGTACAGCAAAAAAGTCACCGGCCTCAAGCGTAACGGTAACGGCTGGACAGTAAGCATCAAGGACACCAACAGCGGCAATACTCGCCACGTTGATGCCAAGTTCGTATTCCTGGGCGCCGGTGGCGCGGCCTTGCCGCTGCTGCAAGCCTCGGGCATCGAAGAAAGCAAAGGCTATGGCGGCTTCCCGGTCAGCGGCCAATGGCTGCGTTGCGATAACCCGGAAGTGGTCAAGCTGCATCAGGCCAAGGTTTACAGCCAGGCTGCCGTCGGCTCTCCGCCGATGTCGGTGCCGCACCTGGACACCCGTGTGGTCGATGGCAAAAAGTCGCTGCTGTTCGGACCTTATGCCGGTTTCACCACCAAGTTCCTCAAGCATGGTTCGTTCCTTGACCTGCCGATGTCGATCCGTCTGGGCAATATCGGGCCGATGCTGGCCGTGGCTCGCGACAACATGGACCTGACCAAGTACCTGGTCAGCGAAGTGCGCCAGTCGATGGAACAACGCCTGGAGTCCCTGCGTCGTTTCTATCCACAGGCCAAGGCTGAAGACTGGCGTCTTGAGATTGCCGGGCAACGGGTACAGATCATCAAGAAAGACCCGAAAAAAGGCGGTGTGCTGCAGTTCGGTACCGAACTGGTTGCGGCCAAAGACGGTTCGCTGGCCGCTCTGCTGGGGGCTTCGCCGGGCGCCTCGGTAACCGTTTCGATCATGCTGGACCTGATCGAGCGCTGCTTTGCGCAGAAAGCCACGGGCGAGTGGGCGACCAAGCTCAAGGAAATCTTCCCTGCACGGGAAAAGGTCCTCGAAACCGACGCCGACCTGTACCGCGAAATCAGCACCCGCAACTCCGAGCTGCTGAAACTGGTTACGCCTAAAACAGCCAGCACCAGTATCGCTTAATGCAACATTGACGTTTCATGCGTCATAAAAAGCCCCTCGCCCTATTTCAGGGCGAGGGGCTTTTTTGTTGCCCTGATTCGGGGCACTGCAAAGGCGTAAGCCCAATGCAAGGTAACTCGTGAATCAGAACATGAAACAAGATCCGTAGCAGCTGCAGGAACACTGCAGCTGTGGGAGCGAGCCTGCTCGCGAAGGTCGTTCGCGAGCAGGCTCGCTCCCACAATAGGGCTTGACCTGCAACAGAGTATCTACAGGGTGTGGATCAACCGCGAGCCTGGTTGATCAGCTCGATGTAGTCGTCAGCATTGCGCTGGTCCTTGATGATGTCCACGAACGTCTGACCCTGTTCGTCTTTGCCATCCAGGTCGTAGCCAGCTTCCTTGAAGAAAGCCAGGAAGCGCCCGAAGTCATCGATGCGCAGGCCACGATAAGCCTTGATCAGTTTGTGCAGCGACGGTGAAGTAGCGTCCACAGGCTCAAAGTCCAGGAACAACTTGATCTGCTCGTCGCCGATCTCGTCACCAATCAACTGCTTTTTGTCTTTACGCATGTCCGGCTCCAGCCTGTTGATACTTCACGGGGCCCGCAGTTTACCCAAGGCTTATCGTGCGCGCACGCTGCCGGTGTGCAAGTCGGCCCAAATATGGCCATTGGCATAGGTCAAGAACTGGACATAAAGCGTGTCATTGCGCAGCAAATCAATCACGACCCGGTACTGGCTCTGTGGATAAGACAAGCTCAGGGTTCGCGTCTTGCTGTCGAACACGGGCTTTTTCAGGCTTTTGCTTTCGCCATCAAATGAAATCAGCACCTGACGCACGGTAGCGCCCTGGCTCATCGGCTTGCCCTTCAAGCGCACCAGCAGTGGCGAAGTCACCGGGATAGGCTGCTGATTGGACTGGCGCTGGCTACCCACCACCACCGAGTACGAAGTCACCAGCATCAACTGCTGTTGCTCGGGTACTTCGCTGCGCACTTGCAGATCATCGGCAGGCAGAAACTGCCCGTGCAACAGCGGTGTGGCCACAGGAGCCGCCGCCAGAGGCAGGCTGGCCAGCAGCAGGCTCAGGGCAACACTGCGAAATAGAAGACTCATGTCAGGTTCCAGAAAACGGGAAGCAGCACTCTAGCATGTCGCGCGCCCGCCTCTTCTACTGTGCAACCAACTGCCCCGCCACGATCCGCACATGCTGCGGATGAAAGCGCGCCAGGCTGCTGCGATGGCCCACGCTGACAATGCTCAAGCCCGGCAGTTGATCGATCAGGGCCTGGTACACCATGGCCTCGTCTTCCTCGTCCATTGCCGAGGTTGATTCATCCATATACAGCCACTGCGGGCGATACAGCAGCGCGCGGGCAAAAGCCAGGCGCTGCTGCTCACCACCGGACAGCAACCGTTGCCAGTGATTGATCTCATCAAGCTTGGGAATCAGGTGCTCAAGCCGGCAAGTACGCAGCACCTCTACATAACGCTCAAGGGTGTAGGTGTCCCCGGTCTGTGGATAACTCAGGGCATCGCGCAAGGTGCCTATGGGCAAGTAGGGTTTTTGCGGCAGAAACAGTGCACGCTCGCGGGGCATGCAGATCGCCCCGCCCCCTCTAGGCCAAAGCCCGCCCATCGCCCGCAGCAAGGTACTCTTACCACTGCCGGAGCGACCGCTGAGCATCAGCCTCTCGCCCTCCTGCACCTGCAGGCTGGCGTCACGCAGCAGCGGGCGACCATCGGCCAGATCCAGGCTCAAGTCATGGATCTGCAAGTTTTCGCCCAGATGCTGCACATCAATCGCCGGGCTGCGCTGCTCGTTGTCGGTCATGGCCTGACGAAAACTCAGCAACCGGTCGCAGGTGGCACGCCATGCCGCCAGAGTCACGTAGGCATCGATAAACCAGCTGAAGTTCTCTTGCACATTGCTGAAGGCCGAGTTGATTTGCATCAGCTCACCCAGCTCGATCTTGCCGGAAAAGTAACGCGGGGCCGCGACGATAAACGGAAAGATAATGGCGATCTGCGAGTAACCGGCGGTGAAAAACGTCAGGCGTTTTTGTACCTTCATTTGCGTCCAGAAGTTTTTCCAGACCTTGTTGAAACGCGTGCTCAGTTGCTCATGCTCATTGGTTTCGCCGTTGTACAAGGCAATGCTCTCGGCATTCTCGCGCACCCGCACCATCGAGAAACGCAAGCCAGCTTCGAAGCGCTGTTGCTGGTTGCTCAAGCCAATCAGCCGCCGACCGATCAGATGCGCCAGCCAACTGCCCACGGCGGCATACAACAGCGCGCACCAGAACATATAGCCGGGGATGGTGACGCCAAAGACTTCGATGCTGCCCGAAACGCCCCACAGGATGATCGAAAACGACACCAGGCTGACCACGTTACGGATCAGCCCCAGGCCCAGGGTCAAGGTGCTGTCGGTGAACGAATTGATATCTTCACTGATGCGCTGGTCAGGGTTGTCGGTATAGCCGCCCTGCTCCAGCTGGTAATAGTTCTTGTGGGCCAGCCAGCGTGCGAAGTGCTGCTCGGTAAGCCAGCGGCGCCAGCGAATGGTCAGCATCTGGGTCAAATAGAGCCGATACACCGCGCCGACAATACCCGCCGCGGCAATGATGCCGAAGTAGCCGATCAGGCTCCAGAACGCCTTGGCGTCCTTGTTTTCCAGGGCATTGTAGAAGTCCTTGTACCAGTGGTTGATCCACACCGAAATGCCCACGCTGACCAGCGACAAGGCAACTACGGCGATCAACAGCAACCACGCCCTGGCGCGTTCTTCACTGCGCCAGTAGGGGGTTATGAGGCGCCACACCCGAGGGATGAAATCCCCACGCACAGCATCATTCACTACAGAAGGCTCGGCGTTCTGATTCATCGTTCAGGCTCGTTCGGAGTAAAGAGCAACCTGCAAGCCGGTCAGGACAACCGGCCCACGACGCTGGGACACGTCTTGTTACAGGTTAGAAGCTGTAGCCGTCAGCATGCAAGGCGCAATGCAAATGCTACAGCTCCCGTTCAGCGTCGCACCGGACGCTTCTGCAATTTGCGCTGCAAGGTACGCCGATGCATGCCCAGGGCGCGGGCAGTGGCCGAAATATTGCCTTCATGCTCACCCAGCACGCGCTGGATGTGTTCCCACTGCAGGCGGTCAACCGACATCGGGTTGTCCGGCACCAGGGTTTCCAGGTCGGCATGCTGGGACAGCAAGGCAGCGAGCACGTCATCGGCATCGGCTGGTTTGCACAGGTAGTTGCAGGCTCCGCGCTTGATCGCCTCAACGGCGGTGGCGATGCTCGAATAACCGGTGAGGATCACCACCCGCATCTCCGGGTCGAGTTCCAGCAGCTTGGGCAGCAGGACCAGGCCGGAATCGCCGTCCATTTTCAGATCCAGCGCGGCAAAATCGGGCAGATCCTGTTGTGCCAGGATCAGCCCCTCTTCGGCGGAACCTGCCGTGCTCACGCGAAAACCGCGTCGGCTCATGGCGCGAGCCATCACACGGGTAAAAGTGGCGTCGTCATCTACCAACAACAAATGCGGCAGTTCTTCGCCTTCGACCTGAATTTCTTCACTCATTTTCATTTCCTCGGGCGACACGTGGCAGGCGCAGCTCAGTGAGCGTACCGCCATCCTCATGACTGTAGAGTTTTACCGAGCCGCCAGCGCGGGTCACGCTGGCCTTGCTCAAGAATAGGCCCAGACCGAAGCCTTTGCCCTTGGTAGTAAAAAAGGGTTTGCCGATTTGTTCGGCGATGGCCAACGGTACACCCGGACCGTGGTCACGAATACTGATTGTCAGATCAACCGCATCCCAGTCGACTGTCACTTCCAGCCCTTCCGGGCAGGCATCGGCGGCATTGTTGAGCAGGTTGAGCAGCGCCTGGGTCAAGTCAGGTGGCGGCGCCAGGCGCGGAACCGGCGCGTGGCCCAGGCACTGGAAGCGATAAGTGGCTTCAGGCCGCATCAAGTGCCAGCGGTTCAGGGCTTCATCCAGCCATTGCGTAACGTCCTGAACCTCGATCGCCAGCCGGCGGTTGGCCTCGGCGGCACGCACCAGTTGCTGCAGGGTTTCCTTACACAGCTTGACCTGATCCTGCAGCACGCTCAGATCGTCCTGCAAATCCGAGTCAAGGTGATCGCGACGCATCTCCTTGAGCAGCACGCTCATGGTCGACAACGGCGTCCCCAGTTCATGGGCTGCACCGGCCGCCTGCGTGGCCACGGCCAGCAATTGCTGGTCGCGCAGGCCTTCTTCACGGCGCAGGGCGCGCAGTTCTTCCTGACGGCGCAGTTCCTCACCCATTTTGGCGGCAAAGAACGTGATCACCGCAGCTGACAGGGCGAAACTCAACCACATGCCATAAATCTGCAGCTTTTCGCGAAAGAACGGCACGGTATCTATAGGGTAGAACTGCATCAACAGCAGCGTATACAGCGCCAGCGCAATCCCGGTCAGCACCAGCGAATAGCGCCAGGGCAGCGTGACGGCGGCGATGGTCAGCGGCACCAGATAATACGAAACAAACGGGTTGGCCGAGCCACCCGAAAAGTACAGCAGGGCACTGTGGATAAACAGGTCACAGGCCAGTTGCAGCGCATATTCCAGCTCAGTCACCGGCCAGGTGGTGCGCAACCGGATCGCGGTAAACGCGCACAACAGCATGGAAAACCCAAGGGTGATGCTGAGCTGAAACCAGGGTAATGGCAGCAGGTTGAACAGATAGGCAAAGCCCACTGAACCCGCTTGCGCGGCCAGCACCAACATGCGGATAAACGTAAGACGCCAGAGGTTCTGGCGTGTTGCGGACAATAACTGAACGGGGGCGAGCATGAGCTCTCCTGATGAGCGCTCCAGGCGGATCACCGGGAGTATAACCAAGCAGGCGGCCCCGCAGGCAAAAGTGCGGCAAACAGCCACAGTGTTTTTTATGAAAATGCGGCTAAAAGCCTGCGCAAAAAACGCCCTCGTAGCAGCTGCCGAAGGAACGAGGCTGCGTTCGGCTGCGAAGCAGTCGCGAAATCAGACATTGCGATCTATTAGTTAAATCTGGTTCTCAGCATTGACGACCGCTTCGCGCTCGAACGCAGCCTCGTTCCTTCGGCAGCTGCTACGCAATCTGTGGAGACCATATGTATCGAAAATGTAATTGGGCGAACTGATGGCCACTGATTAGAGTCATATGGCCATTGCTGTTCTCAATCAAGGAGCTTCCATGTCCAACTTCCAACGCACCGCTGCCCTTTTGACCCTGAGCATCGGCGCACTTGCCAGCCTGCCGGCCCTGGCAGACGACATTCATTACAACCAGATTTCCCTGCGTGCCGAAGCCAGCCAGGAAGTGCCTCGCGACTTGATGATCGTGACCCTCTATACCGAAGCGCAAAATACCGACGCCGCCAAGTTGGCCGCAGAAATCACCACGTCGATGAACAAAGCCATCGGCCAGGCCAAATCCGTCAAGGAAGTCACCCTGCGCCAGGGCAATCGCAACAGCTACCCGATTTACGACAACAAAACCCAGAAGATCACCGGTTGGCGTGAACGCGCAGAACTGCGCCTTGAAAGCACCGATTTTGCAGCTCTGTCCAAGCTCACCGGCGATCTGATGCAAACCCTGAAAATGGGCAGCATGCAGTTCACCGTCGCCAATGCCACGCGCAAAACCAGCGAAGACGCGCTGCTCAAGGACGCTGTCAATGCGTTCAAGGCTCGCGCCCAGTTGGCCACCGACGCCCTGGGCGGCAAGGGTTACAAGATCGTCAACCTGAACCTCAACACCAACGGCTACCCGCAACCTTACCTGCGCAGCGCAATGATGATGAAGGCCGCAGCCCCGGCGATGGACTCGGCGCCTACCCCGGAAGTCGAAGCCGGCACCAGTGAAGTCAGCATGAGTGCCGATGGCGTGATTGAAGTGCAGATGCAGTAAGCCTGATACGCCCTGCCAACCCCTGAAGCCAGACCGTTTCAGGGGTTTTTTTATGCCCCCGGGAAAACGCCTGCAATCGTTCTAGAATCTCAAGGTGATTACCTGCAGCAGCGCTGCCCTTCACAACAATGTTTCCCGCACAGGGGTATTGATTAGTAACAACACTGTCCTAAAACAGTGCAAGAAGGTCGCAAAAGCCCCCCGCAGATGTAAGCAAATGAGTCGAAATGCCATGCGCAAACGATCAAATGCGTCATAAGTTATATAAAAGCGACATTCCTGTACGATCGTCCCACCTTTTCAAGCTTCAACTGCTTCCACATATTGCATTGGGTATGGGCTGTGCATAAGTATCGCCGGGTCGACTCATAAGGTCGCCCTCAAACCAAAAATGACAAAAATCATGAGGCCACCATGTTCAAACACGCGGTCATTCCGTTTTTAGTAGGCGCCAGCCTGTTGGCAAGTGCACCTTTCGCCCACGCTGCTTCCAACCTGGTGTTTTGCTCTGAAGGCAGCCCGGCAGGTTTTGACCCTGGCCAGTACACCACCGGTACTGACTTTGATGCGTCGGCCGAGACCATCTTTAACCGCCTGAGCCAGTTCGAACGTGGCGGCACCAAGGTTGAGCCCGGCCTGGCGACCAGCTGGGATGTCTCGCCAGATAACCTGACATGGACTTTCCACCTGCGTGATGGCGTCAAGTTCCACACCACCCCTTACTTCAAGCCAACCCGCGATTTCAACGCCGACGACGTGCTTTTCACGTTCAACCGCATGCTCGACAAAGACATGCCGTTCCGTAAGGCTTACCCCACCGAATTCCCTTATTTCACCGACATGGGCATGGACAAAAACATCGCCAAGGTGGAAAAAATCGACGACAAGACCGTCAAGTTCACCCTGAACTCGGTCGATGCCGCGTTTATCCAGAACATGGCGATGCACTTTGCATCCATCCAGTCCGCCGAGTACGCCGACAAGCTGCTCAAGGAAGGCAAGCCTGCCGACATCAACCAGAAACCGATCGGCACTGGCCCGTTTGTGTTCAAGAGCTACCAGAAAGACTCGAACATCCGCTACACCGGCAACAAGGACTACTGGAAGCCAGAAGACGTCAAGATCGACAACCTGATCTTCGCCATCACCACCGACCCCTCGGTACGCGTCCAGAAGCTCAAGAAGAACGAGTGCCAGGTCACCCTCTTCCCGCGTCCGGCCGACCTCAAGGCCCTGAGTGAAGACCCGAATCTGAAGATGCCCCATCAAGCGGGCTTCAACCTCGGTTACATCGCCTACAACGTGATGGACAAGATCAAGGGCAGCAACGAGCCAAACCCGATGTCCCAGCTCAAGGTCCGCCAGGCCCTGGACATGTCGGTGAACAAACAGCAGATCATCGACTCGGTATACCAGGGTGCAGGCCAACTGGCGGTGGGTGCCATGCCTCCGACCCAATGGTCCTATGACACCAGCATCAAGGACGCACCTTTCGATCCGGAAAAAGCCAAACAACTGCTCAAGGAAGCAGGCGTCAAGGAAGGTACCGAGATCGTACTGTGGGCCATGCCGGTGCAACGCCCGTATAACCCCAATGCCAAGCTGATGGCTGAAATGCTCCAGTCGGACTGGAGCAAGATCGGCATCAAGGCCAAGATCACCAGCTACGAATGGGGCGAGTACATCAAGCGCTCCAAAGGCGGCGAGAACGGCGCTATGCTGATTGGCTGGAGCGGCGACAACGGTGACCCGGACAACTGGCTCGGCACCCTGTTTGGCTGCGACTCGCTGGAAGGCAACAACTTCTCCAAATGGTGCGACCCGGAGTTCGACAAACTGGTCAAAGCCGCCAAGGCCACCACTGATATTGCAGAGCGCACAAAACTGTACCAACAGGCGCAGCAACGACTCAAAAGCCAGATTCCGATGACACCTATCGCACACTCGACGGTGTATCAACCGATGCGCAAAAACGTAGAAGATTTCAAGATCAGCCCGTTTGGCCTGAACTCCTTCTACGGGGTCAGCGTCGGCAAATAACAAGGACCGGTGAATGCGGCTACAAGGCTGCATTCACTTATCTACCAGGACGGTGGAAATCACCTACAGCCTAAAGCCATATCTGACTACATCAGAGGCTATAGGAAGCCAAGACGATTCCTACAAGATTGTCAGATCCCATGTATTTACTGCTGAGCGCCGGCTGCTTAACTTCGGCCAAGGGCAGTCTATTGCAGCGGGTGAGGCGCAGTAGTTGATGGCATCGACGCCCTGAACCGTACGCCTTCGATCAAGGCGCGCTCAGGACTCAAAAATAAAAAAAGGATAGGGAACGCCATGCGCAACCCTCTGGTTTTATCAGTATTGATCGGCGCCGGCGTACTTGCCGGCAGCCCACTCGCAAACGCAGCCAACAGCCTGGTGTTTTGTTCCGAAGGCAGCCCGGCCGGTTTTGACACCGCGCAGTACACCACCGCCACCGACAACGACGCGGCCGAGCCCATTTACAACCGCCTCGCTGAGTTTGAAAAAGGTGGCACCGCAGCCGTTCCGGCCCTGGCAACGAGCTGGGATGTTTCCGAAGACGGCCTGACGTGGACGTTCCACCTGCGTGACGGGGTCAAGTTCCACACCACAAAATGGTTCACCCCGACCCGCAACTTCGATGCCGATGACGTGCTCTTTACGTTCAACCGTATGCTCAACCCGGACCATCCCTTCCGCAAGGCCTACCCCACCGAGTTCCCGTACTTCAACGGCATGAGCCTGGACAAGAACATCGCCAGCGTCGAAAAAACCGGTCCCATGACCGTGGTCATGAAACTCAACTCGGTAGACGCCGCCTTTATTCAAAACCTGGCCATGAGCTTTGCCGCCATCCTGTCGGCCGAATACGCCGACCAGTTGCTCAAGAGCGGCAAGCCCAGCGATATCAACCAGAAGCCTGTCGGCACCGGCCCGTATGTGTTCCAGCGTTATCAGAAAGACTCGAACATCCGCTACGCCGCCAACAAGGACTATTGGGCCCCCAGCCAGGTCAAGCTCGACAACCTGATTTTCTCGATCAGCGTCGATGCCTCGGCGCGCATGCAAAAGCTGCGTAAAAACGAATGCCAGGTCTCGCTCAACCCGCGCCCGGCCGACGTTGCCGGCCTCAAGGCCGATCCGAAGCTGCAGGTGATTGAAAAGCCCGGCTTCAACCTCGGTTACATAGCCTACAACGTGCAGCACAAACCGTTCGACCAGTTGCAGGTGCGCCAGGCCCTGGACATGGCGGTCAACAAGGACGAGATCCTCAAGGCGGTGTATCAGGGCGCAGGCCAAAAAGCCGTCAACGCCATGCCGCCAACGCAATGGTCCTACGACGAAACCATTACCGACGCCCCCTACAACCCGGAAAAAGCCAAAGAGCTGCTCAAAGCCGCTGGGGTCAAGGACGGCACCGAAATAACCCTGTGGGCCATGCCCGTACAGCGCCCCTACAACCCGAACGCCAAGCTGATGGCCGAAATGCTGCAGTCGGACTGGGCCAAGATCGGCCTCAAGGTCAAGATCGTCAGCTATGAATGGGGCGAGTACATCAAGCGCACCAAAAACGGTGAGCACGACATCAGCCTGATTGGCTGGACCGGCGACAACGGTGACCCGGACAACTGGCTCGGCACCCTCTACAGCTGCGACGCGATTGGTGGCAACAACTACTCCATGTGGTGCAACAAGGAGTACGACACCCTGGTCAAGAATGCCAAGGTCGTGACCGATCGCGATCAGCGCACGGTGCTCTACAAACAGGCCCAGCAGTTGCTCAAGCAACAGGTGCCGATCACCCCCATTGCGCACTCCACAGTCAACCAGCCGCTGAGCGCCAAAGTCGAAGGGTTCACGGTCAGCCCCTTTGGCCGTAACGCCTTCTCAGGTGTCAGCCTCAAGGACTGATTACTCCAATAGAACAGTGCCACTGTGGGAGCGAGCCTGCTCGCGAAGTCCTCAAGAGCAGCGCGGTATCGCCAACGACCTTCGCGAGCAGGCTCGCTCCCACAACAGAGATCACAAACAACACCGCTCTTTCAGCAGGTCACTTAACCCATGGCCCGCTAAAACTTCGCCAAATCTGCACCAGGCAAACGTTTGCAATGCTTTAAATCGTTTTACAACAGCCGAGTCATCACAAAAAAAGACCGGCCATAAAAAGAAGAAACCAAAGAGGAGCCTCAACCATGAAACTCACCAGCCGCGCGTTATTGGCCTTGTCCATCAGCAGCATCACTGCGATGGCCAATGCCGATGAATTCATGCCGACCGAACTCAAAGCCAGCAGCGCTCAAAGCGAGACCAAGGGCTTTGTCGAAGACCAGACCCTGGGCGGCACTACCCGCAACTGGTACGCCAACGAGCTCAAGCGTCGCGATGACCGTTTCAGCTACAACAACCACGGCACCCGTGAATCCACCCCGCGCCGGATCAACTGGGTACAGGGCACCATCCTCGACTACAAGTCGGGCTTCACCGAAGGCACCGTAGGCTTCAGCACCCAGGTCGCGGCTTACAACGCCATTGCCCTGGATCGCGACGCCAAGGACATCGCCGGGCCAAACAACCGCACCCTGACCCACAGCGACGGCGACGCCGTCGGCCAGTGGAGCAAGCTGGGCCTGGCCAACCTCAGCGCCCGCATCTCCAACACCACGCTGACCGTAGGCCGACAGAACTTCAGCAGCCCGACCATCGACGTGATCGGTAACCGCGCACTGCCTTCCAGCTTTCAAGGGGTGGGCCTGCACAGTGAAGAGTTCAACAACCTGTCGTTCGATGCCGGCTCCTTTGACCGCGTGTCCCCGCGTACCGAGTCGAGCCTGAGCAAGTTCCGCAGCGAATACGGCGCAACCGGGGTTGAAACCGATCGCGCCAGCGTCGCCGGCCTCAACTACCAGCCGTTCAAGAGCCTGAAGACCACGCTGTACGCAACCCACGTTGAAGACTTCTGGAACCAGTACTACTTCGGCGCCGTACACGACATGGGCGACAACGCCACCCTGGGCCTGAATACCAACTTCAACTACTACAAGACCCTGGATACCGGCAGCAAGGCCCTGGGCAACATCAACAACGACGCCTACAGCCTGGCCTTTGCCCTGACCCACCAGGCCCACACCCTGAGCCTGTCGTTCCAGCAGATCGTCGGCGACGAATACTTCGACTACCTGCACGAAACAAACGGCATCTACCTGGCCAACTCCCTGCTCTCGGACTTCAACGGCCCGAACGAGAAATCCCTGCAACTGGCCTACAGCATCAACATGGCCCAGTACGGCATTCCGGGCCTCAAGTTCAACGCCTACCACGCCCGCGGCTGGGATATCGATGGCACCAAGTACACCGGCACCGCCTACGACGTGAAGAACATGGACGGCGAAACCCATTACGAGTACAGCGTTGGCACGTCCTATGCAATCCAAAGTGGCCCGCTGAAAGCCACCGCGATTCGCGCGACGTACACCACGCACCGCGCCAGCAAAAACCAGTCTGACGGCAACATCAACGAATTCCGCCTGGTGACCACCATTCCGTTCAACATTCTGTAAAAAACTGCTCAAACCCGAAGGCTGCGGCTGATTCGACGAATCAGCCGCAGCCGTTACGCTGGCTCACCCGACTCTGGAGAGGGTTGCTATGAAAAGATTCCCACTACGCACTGCCCTGGCCGCGGCACTGCTCTGCACCACTGTGAGTGTCAGCGCGAAAACCCTGGTGGTCTGCACTGAAGCCAGCCCTGAAGGGTTCGACATCGTCCAGTTCACCACCGCCGTGACTGCCGATGCTTCGGCCGAGACCATACTCAACCGCCTGGTCGACTTTGCCCCCGGCACCACGGATGTGGAGCCCGCCCTGGCCGAGCGCTGGGACATCAGCCCGGACGGGCTTGAATACACATTTCACCTGCGTCCCGACGTAAAGTTTCACACCACTGATTATTTCAAACCGACCCGAACCCTGAACGCCGATGACGTGGTCTGGAGTTTTCAGCGCCAGCTGGACCCGAATCACCCGTGGCACAAACTGTCGCTGGTCGGTTACCCCTACTTTGAAAGCATGGGTTTCAAGGACCTGCTCAAGAGCGTCGAGAAAGTTGACGACCTGACGGTAAAAATCACTCTCAACCACCCTGAAGCGCCGTTTCTGCGCGACGTGGCCATGCCGTTCAATTCCATCTACTCCGCCGAATACGCCGACCAGTTGCTCAAGTCCGGCAAAACCGCCGACCTCAATGCCAAGCCGATCGGCACCGGCCCGTTTATCTTCGTGCGCTACAACAAGGATGCCCAGGTACGCTTCAAGGCCAACCCGGACTACTTCCGTGGCAAACCGCCCAGTGATGCGCTGATCTTCGCCATCGCCACCGACAGCAACGTGCGCCTGCAAAAGCTCAAGGCCAACGAATGCCAGATCGCGCTGTACCCCAAGCCTGATGAGCTCAAGAACATCCGCAAGGACCCCAACCTCAAGGTCGATGAGCTGGCCGCCCTGATGACCAGCTATATCGCCATGAATACCAGTCACAAGTACCTGAGCGATGTGCGCGTACGCAAAGCCATCGACATGGCCTTCGACAAGCAGACCTATCTGAACTCCGTCCACGGCGAAGGCAACGCACTGCTGGCCGTCAACCCTTACCCGCCGACCATGCTGGGCTACAACACCAGCATTCAGCGGCCGCCCCGCGACCTGGACAAGGCCCGGGCCTTGCTCAAGGAAGCCGGGGTACCTGAAGGCACGGTACTGACCCTATTCACCCGCAACGGCGGCGGCCCGACCAACCCCAACCCGATGCTGGGTGCGCAGTTGCTGCAGTCCGACCTGGCACAAATCGGCCTCAAGCTGGATATCCGGGTCATGGAATGGGGCGAAATGCTCAAGCGCGCCAAAAATGGCGAACATGATCTGGTGTCGACCGGTTGGGGCGGCGATAACGGCGACCCGGATAACTTCCTGACCCCGCTGCTTAGCTGCGAGGCGGCCAAAAACGGCGAGAACTACGCCCGCTGGTGCAACAAGGACTTCGAAAGCCTGATCACCAAAGCCCGTGGTATCACTGAACCCTCGCAACGGGCCGAGTTCTATCAACAGGCACAGATGATTTTTAATCAGGACCAACCCTGGATCAACGTAACCCATCCTATGCTGTTCACGGCGATGCGCAAAAACGTCGAGGGCTATACCCTTAGCCCCCTGACCAACAACAACTTCGCCACAACCCAGGTGAAGTAGAACAATAAAAACCCGCCAGGGTTTACCTCAACCCCGGCGGACCTGCCTGACCGGCTGATAAGGAACACCACACGATGTTTAGTTTTATTGCCCGCCGAGTGGGGTTGTTGATCCCCACGTTCTTCGGCATCACCTTGCTCACCTTTGCCCTGATTCGCATGATCCCGGGTGACCCGGTCGAAGTCATGATGGGTGAGCGCCGGGTAGACCCTGAAATGCACGCCCAGGCCATGGAGCGCCTGGGTCTGAACAAGCCGCTGCACGAGCAGTACATCGACTACGTCAGCAAACTGGCACATGGCGATCTGGGCGAGTCATTGCGCACCCGTGAAAGCGTGTGGAGCGAATTTTCCGCACTTTTCCCCGCCACGCTGGAACTGGCCAGCGCCGCCCTGTTGTTCGCCGGCATCCTCGGGCTACTGGCGGGAGTGATCGCGGCACTCAAACGCGGCTCATTGTTTGACCACGGCGTGATGGGTATCTCCCTGGCGGGGTATTCGATGCCGATCTTCTGGTGGGGCCTGATCCTGATCATGTTCTTCTCCGTGGGCCTGGGCTGGACCCCGGTGTCCGGGCGTATCGACCTGCTCTACGACATAGAGCCCAAAACCGGCTTCATGCTTATCGACACCCTGCTCAGCGACGAGCCCGAAGCCTTCTGGGACGCGTTGCACCACCTGATTCTGCCGGCCATTGTGCTGGGTACCATTCCGCTGGCCGTGATCGCGCGGATGACCCGCTCATCCATGCTTGAAGTGCTGCGCGAAGACTACATCCGTACCGCCCGCGCCAAAGGCCTGTCACCCGCCCGCGTGGTGTTCGTGCACGGCCTGCGCAACGCCCTGATCCCGGTACTGACCGTGGTCGGCCTGCAAGTGGGCACCCTGCTGGCCGGTGCAGTCCTGACCGAAACCATTTTTTCGTGGCCTGGTATCGGTAAATGGCTGATCGAAGCCATTGGCGCCCGGGACTATCCCGTGGTGCAAAACGGCATCCTGCTAATCGCCTGCCTGGTGATTCTGGTCAACTTCGTAGTCGACATCCTCTACGGCTTTGCCAACCCACGCATCCGTCACCAGCGCTGAGATCCTGACCATGAGCACCTCCCCAAGCACGACCGAAGTGGATCAAAGCCTGCTTTATCCATCACCGTACAAAGAATTCTGGCATGCCTTCTCCCGGAACAAGGGCGCTGTGGCGGGTCTGATTTTCATGACCATCATCGTGTTCTGCGCGATCTTCGCCCCGTGGGTCGCCCCCCATAGCCCGAGTGAGCAATACCGCGACTTTCTGCTGACCCCGCCGGTCTGGCTGGAAGGCGGCAACTGGCAATTTCTACTGGGCACCGATGAACTGGGTCGCGACCTGCTGTCACGCCTGATCGAAGGTTCACGGCTGTCGCTGTTGATCGGTTTGTCGTCTGTGGTCATCTCGCTGATTCCGGGCGTGATCCTGGGCCTGTTTGCCGGCTTTTTTCCGCGCCTTCTCGGCCCGGGCATCATGCGGTTGATGGACATCATGCTGGCCCTGCCTTCCTTGCTGCTGGCCGTGGCGATTGTCGCCATCCTCGGCCCTGGCCTGATCAACACCGTGATCGCCATTGCCGTGGTGTCGTTGCCATCGTACGTGCGTCTGACCCGTGCCGCCGTGATGGGCGAGCTGAACCGCGACTATGTGACCGCTGCCCGCCTGGCCGGTGCCAGTCTGCCGCGCCTGATGTTTATCACTGTGCTGCCCAACTGCATGGCGCCGCTGATCGTGCAGGCCACCCTGAGTTTCTCCTCGGCGATCCTCGACGCCGCAGCACTGGGCTTTCTTGGCCTCGGCGTACAACCGCCAACCCCTGAGTGGGGCACCATGCTGGCTTCGGCCCGCGACTATATCGAACGCGCGTGGTGGGTCGTCAGCCTGCCTGGCTTGACCATTTTGCTCAGCGTGCTGGCAATCAACCTGATGGGCGACGGCCTGCGCGATGCGCTGGACCCGAAACTCAAGAACGCCGCCTGAGGAGATTCCCATGTCACTGTTAGAAATCAAGAATCTCAATGTCCGTTTTGGCGACGCTACGGCCGTGCCGGTGGTAGACGGCCTGAGCCTGTCTGTGGATAAAGGCGAAGTACTGGCAATTGTCGGTGAGTCGGGGTCGGGCAAGTCCGTGACCATGATGGCGCTGATGGGCCTGATCGAGCACCCTGGTATCGTCAGCGCCGACGCGCTGACCTTCGACGGCAAGAACATGCTGACCCTCAGCGCGCGTCAGCGCCGCCAGATCGTCGGCAAGGACATGGCGATGGTCTTCCAGGACCCCATGACCGCACTGAACCCCAGCTACACCGTGGGTTTCCAGATCGAGGAAGTGCTGCGCCTGCACCTGAAAATGTCCGCCAAGGCAGCGCGCAAACGGGCCATCGAGCTGCTGGAAAAAGTTGAAATCCCGGGGGCTGCCAGCCGCATGGACGCCTACCCGCACCAACTGTCAGGCGGCATGAGCCAGCGCGTGGCGATTGCCATGGCGATTGCCGGTGAACCCAAACTGCTGATCGCCGACGAACCTACCACGGCCCTGGACGTAACCATCCAGGCGCAGATCATGGACCTGCTGCTGAGCCTGCAACGCGAACAGAACATGGGCCTGGTGCTGATTACCCACGACCTCGCCGTAGTCGCCGAAACCGCCCAGCGGGTATGCGTGATGTACGCCGGCCAGGCCGTGGAAGTCGGCAACGTGCCGGGGCTGTTTGATGTGCCCGCGCACCCGTACAGCGAGGCGCTGCTGGCTGCGATCCCGGAACACAGCATGGGCGCTGCCCGTCTGTCGACCTTGCCCGGCATCGTGCCCGGTCGCTATGACCGGCCCAAAGGCTGCCTGCTGTCACCGCGCTGCCCGTATGTACAAGAGCAATGTCGTCAACAACGTCCTGCGCTGGAGCAACAGGCTCACAGCCAGGTGCGCTGCTTCTTCCCCTTGAATCAGGAGGTGGCGTAATGACTGTTGTTCTTACCGCCCGCGACCTAACCCGTCACTACGAAGTATCCCGTGGCATGTTCAAAGGCCATGCGCTGGTGCGCGCACTCAACGGCGTGTCATTTGAACTGGAAGCCGGTAAAACCCTTGCCGTGGTGGGAGAGTCCGGTTGCGGAAAATCCACCCTGGCCCGCGCGTTGACCTTGATTGAAGAGCCCTCCTCGGGCTCGCTGAAAATTGCCGGGCAAGAAGTTGCAGGGGCCAACAAGGCCGAGCGCAAACAACTGCGCAAAGACGTGCAGATGGTGTTCCAGAGCCCCTACGCCTCGCTCAACCCGCGGCAGAAAATCGGCGATCAACTGGCCGAGCCGCTGCTCATCAACACCAGCCTGAGCGCCAGCGAGCGCCGCGAAAAAGTCCAGGCCATGATGAAACAGGTCGGCTTGCGCCCCGAGCATTACCAGCGCTACCCGCATATGTTCTCGGGGGGCCAGCGCCAGCGTATCGCCCTGGCCCGGGCCATGATGTTGCAACCCAAGGTGCTGGTGGCGGACGAACCAACCTCGGCGCTGGACGTGTCGATCCAGGCGCAGGTGCTTAACCTGTTTATGGATTTGCAGCAGGAGTTCAACACTGCCTACGTGTTCATTTCCCATAACCTGGCGGTGGTGCGACATGTGGCCGACACGGTACTGGTGATGTACCTCGGTCGCCCGGTAGAGATGGGCCCCAAGGAGGAGATCTACACCCGGCCGTTGCACCCCTACACCCAGGCGCTGCTGTCGGCCACGCCGACGATCCACCCCGATCCGCTCAAGCCAAAAATCAAGATCGTCGGCGAGCTGCCCAACCCGCTGAACCCGCCATCAGGTTGCGCCTTTCACAAGCGCTGCCCGTATGCGACCGAGTTGTGCAGCACAGACGAACCTGTACTGCGCCTGCTCGACAACCGCCAGGTTACCTGCCATCACGCGGAGCAGTTTTTGCAGAGCTAAACACGACCCGTAGCAGCTGCCGAGGAACGAAGGCTGCGTTCGGCGGCACAGCCGTCGTAAAATCGAGGCCCGCGGAGTAACAGACATACCGCAAGCTCAGGTTTTACGATTGCTTCGCAATCGAACGCAGCCTTCGGCAGCGGCTACACATAGAGGTAATGCATTACGTCTGGCTATCGCCTTCATCGCCCTCATCGCCGTTATCCCCACCGTCACCGCCGCCATCACCATCGGTCTGGTCATCATCCCCCGAACTGCCGCCCTGCCCCTGGTCCCCAGGTTCGGAATCCGACTTGTAGATGGCATGAAGTGTCGGCCCCGGCACGCCTGTTACTGAAAACCCGGCCCCCGTGCTGCTCAGCGGGTTGCTCGCCCAAGCCGCCGAGGCACTCACCGTCAGCAGCACCAGCACCTTGAGCAACAGCACAATGCGTTGAAAAAGCTTCATCGCGATTTCCATCCTGTTATGAGAAAAGCACCCTTTAAACCTAGTTCGCCCCTTTCAGCTTTTCCAGAAACTCACAGGCTGGGATATACCCATTCGGAGTAACGCAGCCGCGTTTGTCGATACTATGTGGTGGGCCATACGCTCACTTGTAGCCGTTGACGAGCAGCGCGAGGCTACGTCCGACTGCGTAGCAGTCGTAAACTGCTTCGGACGCGATCACAGCCTTCGGCAGCGACTACTGAAGACACGTGCGTTAGATAGTTGAATTGATAGCCGTAGACATTTAGCCAATAAAAAGCCCAGCCACCCATGATCACTGGATGGCTGGGCTGAACAAGCAAAAATCAAGCAGATTTGAAGCCAGGCTTACCGTTGGCGGCTCGCCATTCACTGACTTTCTTGGTTATAGCTTCTGGAGTGCTGTCCAAATCAGATGCGGCATAGTAGATAAGGTCTGTACCTTCAGGATGCTCAGTGACTTTTTCAAAATGCGCCAGAAGCTTGTCAAGGCGTTCATCAGTTTCAGCAATGTTCTCCTGGAATATTTCTTTCATAAACACCAAGAACTCGGCTTCCGTATACTCAGAGAAACTACTTTTCAGCTCCATCATTTCGCTCCTTTATGAATATCCAGGTGACGCTTAGGGGTCAAAATCAACATATTTTCAACATTGTAAATATCTCCCCCCTTAGCGACTTCATGGACATGATGTATTTCAAATGAGGACCGCTTGCCCACTGCATCACTTTTCCTGGTCTTAGCTGCATTACCGATGCTCATTCGGGCTCTATTTGGAGCTATAAACTGCTGTGACAGCACCGGATCTTTCGTTATTTCTACCCAAAACGCCTCTCGAAACGCCTTGAAATTCTTGAACTCCCTTCCCCGAAGCCGATCAGCAATCTGTGACGGCACCGCAGCACCCTCACCCTGCGCCGCAGCCCCCAGCCAGATACCCGTACTGGCGTGACAGTGGCGCCAGTGTAAACCGTTGGCACTGGTTGCTCGGCAGGGGAAGTAGTCGAGCTATTCCCCGGATCGACGATGGGTGTCCAGGTCAACGTCCTTGGCGGTACATCTTCAGTGGTTACGCTGTAAACATTCAGCTGTGCGTTAAACGTTGCAGCTACAACCCTGACATTCGACGGCACAGTTATGCCATCCGCCAAAGCGACAAAAACTTCAGACTGCCCATCTGCGGCTGTTTTTGAACTGATACGCACTGGCAGATCAACATTGCCATTGGCGGCAGCAATTGCTGATAGATCGTCGTTGAGCCCAGGTGCCAGATCCGAGAGCGGCCTACTAAATGCATAGCGCTCAGGCAATTCGCCATTTGCCAGTTTGGGCGAATACACCAAGGCAGACACCCCCACCAAAAACCCCGAAGCTGTGCCTGCGAATAAACCGGACAAGGCGCGAATAGGTCCGCAGGCCTTTGCGCTCCTAAGGGCTCGATCGCAGTCTGCGGCAGCGGTTACAAAATTTGCGCAAAAAAAAGCGAAGCCCAAGGGCTTCGCTTTTTTATCAACCAGACACCTGAGTGCTTAGTGATGCTCGCGGGTTGCGCGGAACTTCACATCCGGCCAGCGCTCTTCCATCAACGCCAGGTTGACGCGGGTCGGAGCCAGATAGGTCAGGTGACCGCCACCGTCCACGGCCAGGTTTTCCACAGCTTTGACGCTGAACTCTTCGAGCTTCTTCTTATCGTCGCAATCAATCCAGCGAGCCGAGTACACAGTGATCGGCTCGTAGGAGCATTCCACTTTGTATTCTTCTTTCAAGCGGCTGGCGACCACGTCGAACTGCAGCACACCCACGGCGCCCAGGATGATGTCGTTGCTGCGCTCCGGGAAGAACACCTGGGTGGCGCCCTCTTCGGCCAGTTGCTGCAAGCCCTGGCGCAATTGCTTGGACTTGAGTGGATCGCGCAGACGTACGCGACGGAACAGTTCCGGGGCAAAGTGCGGAATACCGGTGAAGCTCAGGCTCTCACCTTCGGTGAAGGTGTCACCGATCTGGATGGTGCCGTGGTTGTGCAAACCGATGATATCACCCGCAAAAGCCTCTTCGAGCTGTTCACGCTCGGAGGAGAAGAACGTCAGCGCATCGCCGATACGAACATCTTTGCCGGTGCGCACATGGCGCATTTTCATGCCCTTTTCGTATTTGCCCGAGCAAATGCGCATAAAGGCGATACGGTCGCGGTGTTTCGGGTCCATGTTCGCCTGGATCTTGAACACGAAACCGGTGAATTTCTCTTCAACCGGCTCGACGGTACGCTCGTTGGCAACACGGGCCAGCGGCTTCGGGGCCCAGTCAACTACCGCGTCGAGCACATGGTCGACACCAAAGTTGCCCAGTGCGGTACCGAAGAACACCGGGGTCAACTGGCCGTCGAGAAATTCCTGCTGGTTGAATTCATGGCAAGCGCCCTGAACCAGTTCCAGTTGATCAACAAAACGATCGTACTCGTCACCCAAGTGGGCACGGGCTTCATCGGAATCGAGCTTTTCGATGATTTTGGTTTCGGTGCGCTCATGCCCATGACCGGCGGTGTAGACGATGATGTAGTCGTCTGCCAGGTGGTAGACACCCTTGAAATCGCGGTAGCAGCCGATCGGCCAGGTGATCGGCGCCGCCTTGATTTTCAGGACCGCTTCGATCTCGTCCAGCAACTCGATCGGGTCGCGAATATCGCGGTCGAGTTTGTTGATAAAGCTGACGATTGGCGTGTCACGCAGACGACACACGTCCATCAGGGCGATGGTACGTGGCTCAACGCCCTTACCGCCGTCGAGGACCATCAGCGCCGAGTCGACCGCGGTCAGCGTGCGGTAGGTGTCTTCGGAGAAGTCTTCGTGGCCCGGGGTGTCGAGCAGGTTGATCATGTTGTCGCGATACGGGAACTGCATGACCGACGTGGTAATCGAAATACCCCGTTGTTTCTCCATTTCCATCCAGTCGGAGGTGGCATGGCGGTCGGACTTTCGCGATTTCACCGTACCGGCGACAGCAATCGCCTTACCCATCAGCAAGAGCTTTTCGGTGATGGTGGTCTTACCCGCATCGGGGTGGGAAATAATGGCGAAAGTGCGGCGTTTCGCGACTTCGGCGGCCTGGTTGGTCATGGGAAATCGCCTGACGATTGATTCAAAAAAGGGCGCGGATTATAGCTCAAATCAGGCGCCTACAGCCACCGTTGGAACCGTGGCTCGTCGGACAAGGGTGGCAATGTGCCGTAAAAAATGTGAACCTTTTAAACAGTGGAGGCGTCCACTCTCCTGATACGACAAAGCGTCAGGGGCTGAAATATCAGCAAGTTAGCCTGACGAGGCTGCGCTAATGACAGGTGTTGAGGGCGCATTTTCGCCACCACCTGTTGCTCTTCGCGAACATATTGCCGGCAGCCAGGAATGGCCTTGCCACACGACGATGTGTTCGCCGACTGAAAAAAAAGGAGTCCGTCTATGGCGAATCGCTATGGAAAAGGGCTTATAGGATGCGCGGTCGTTATCGCGCTTCTGGCCCTGTTGGTCCACTGGATCGGCATCAGCACTATCGAACACTATCAAGATGATTTGTTGTTCTACCTGCAAGCCCACCTGTACCTGGTACTCGCTTCAATGCTCGCCGCCCTCCTTGTAGGGATACCTGCCGGCATTTTCCTCAGCCGACCTTCAATGGCCGGACGTGCGGAACGCTTCATGCAAGTCTTCAACATCGGCAACACCGTGCCTCCTCTGGCGGTACTGGCCATTGCCCTGGGTTTCCTGGGCATCGGTAGCGGCCCTGCCATCTTCGCCCTGTTTCTCGCCTCGTTGCTGCCCATTGTGCGCAATACCTACGAAGGCTTGAAAAACGTCCAGGGTTCGCTCAAGGAAGCCGCCGTCGGTATCGGCATGACCCCGCGCCAGGTGCTGTGGCGGGTCGAGTTGCCCAACGCCGTGCCCATCATCATGGGCGGTGTGCGCGTGGCACTGGCGATCAACGTCGGTACCGCCCCGCTGGCGTTCCTGATCGGCGCCAACAGCCTGGGCAGCCTGATTTTTCCAGGCATTGCCCTCAACAATCAGCCGCAACTGATTCTCGGCGCCGCCTGTACTGCGCTGCTGGCACTGCTGCTCGACGGCCTGGTGATACTCATCAGCCGCCAGTGGTTGGAACGCGGTCTGCGACCTGCTTAAGGTCTGGCTGAGCAAAGGAATAACCATGAAAAAAATTAGCTTTTTACTAGGCTGCATCCTGCTGTGTGCAGGAATTGCCCAGGCTGCGGAAAAACCCTTGATTCGCATTGGGGCGCGGGTGTTTACCGAGCAAACCCTGCTCGCGGAAATCACTTCGCAATACCTCAACAGCAAGGGCTATAACGCTCAGGTCACCGGCGGGCTGGGCAGCAGCCTGGCGCGTTCGGCCCAGGAGTCGGGGCAACTGGACATGGTGTGGGAATACACCGGCGTTTCGCTGGTGGCCTACAACCACATCACCGACAAACTCGACAGCCAGCAATCCTACGACCGGGTAAAAGAGGTCGATGCTAAAAAAGGACTGGTCTGGCTGCATCCGTCCAAGTTCAGCAACACCTATGCGCTGGCACTGCCACAAAAGGTGGCCGAAGCGTTTCCGGGCATCAACAGCATCAGCGACCTGAACAAGGCAATGCGCGAACCGGACAACAAAAATGCGCTGGTGGCCCTGGACACCGAGTTCGCCAACCGCTCCGACGGCTTGCTGGGTATGGTCAAGCTCTACGACATGGACCTGACCCGTCGCAATATCCGCCAGATGGACGCCGGGCTGGTCTACACCGCGCTGAAAAACGGCCAGGTGTTTGCCGGACTGGTCTACACCACGGACGGTCGCTTGAGCGCCTTCAATCTCAAATTGCTTGAAGACGACAAGCACTACTTCCCGGACTACACCGCCGCGCCGGTAGTGCGTCAGGCCTATCTGGATCAGCACCCCGACCTTGCGGGGCTGCTTAAGCCACTGGCCGATCTGTTTGACGATGAAACCATGCGTCAACTCAACGCCCGGGTCGATGTAAACCACGAAAGCCCGTCCAAAGTCGCCGCAGACTTTCTGCGCCAGCATCCACTGAACTGAAAAGAGGAGAAGACATGGAATTTTTAAACGCCTTTTCCCACATGGACTGGTCGCTTGTTCTGCATCTGACCTTGCAGCACATCACCCTGGTCGGCATTGCCGTGATTCTGGCAATCCTGATCGGCGTGCCGCTGGGCGTGCTGATGACACGCTTTCCGTCACTGGCCGGCCCGCTGCAAGCCAGCGCCACGGTGCTGCTGACCATTCCGTCAATTGCCCTGTTCGGCCTGCTGCTGCCGTTCTACTCGAAGTTCGGCCAGGGCCTTGGCCCTATGCCGGCCATTACCGCCGTGTTTTTGTACTCACTGCTGCCGATCATGCGTAACACCTTCCTGGCCCTCACCGGCGTGGAACCGGGTATTCGCGAAGCCGCTCGCGGTATCGGCATGACCTTCAGCCAGCGCCTGCGCATGGTTGAACTGCCCATCGCCGTGCCGGTGATTCTGGCCGGTGTGCGTACCGCCGTGGTCATGAACATCGGCGTCATGACCATTGCCGCCACCATCGGTGCCGGTGGTCTGGGTGTACTTATTCTTGCTGCAATCAGCCGTAGCGACATGTCGATGCTGATCGTAGGCGCCGTGTTGGTCAGTGTTCTGGCCATCATCGCCGACCTGCTTCTGCAATGGCTGCAACGCTCGCTGACTCCAAAAGGACTGCTCAAATGATCGAACTTCAAAACCTCAGCAAAACATTCCAAAGCAACGGCAAAGATGTAAAGGCCGTGGACTCGGTAAACCTGACCGTCAATGAAGGCGAAATCTGCGTATTCCTCGGGCCTTCGGGCTGCGGCAAAAGCACCACGCTGAAAATGATCAACCGTCTGATCAAGCCCACGTCGGGCAAGATCCTTATCAATGGCGAAGACACCACTGACCTCGACCCGGTAACCCTGCGTCGCAATATTGGTTATGTGATCCAGCAGATCGGCCTGTTCCCCAACATGACCATCGAGGAGAACATCACCATCGTTCCGCGCCTGCTGGGGTGGGACAAGCAAAAGTGCCATGACCGTGCCCGCGAACTGATGAGCATGATCAAGCTGGAGCCCAAGCAATACCTCAACCGTTATCCGCGCGAACTGTCTGGTGGTCAGCAGCAACGAATCGGCGTGATTCGCGCCCTGGCGGCCGATGCGCCGCTGCTGCTGATGGATGAACCGTTTGGTGCGGTGGACCCGATCAACCGCGAGATGATCCAGAACGAATTCTTCGAGATGCAGCGCGCGCTGAACAAGACCGTAATCATGGTCAGCCACGACATCGACGAAGCGATCAAACTGGGCGACAAGATCGCCATCTTCCGTGGCGGCAAACTGTTGCAAATGGACCACCCGGATACCCTGCTCGCTCACCCGGCGGACGACTTCGTGAGCAACTTTGTCGGCCAGGACAGCACCCTCAAGCGCCTGCTGCTGGTCAAGGCCGAAGATGCCGCGGACAACGCGCCATCGGTGAGCCCGGAAACCCCGGTGGCCGAAGCCCTGGAGCTGATGGACGAACTGGACCGTCGCTATGTGGTGGTCACCTGTGCCGACAACAAGGCACTGGGGTATGTACGTCGTCGTGACCTGCATCGCCAGACAGGCACCTGTGGCCAGTTCCTGCGGGAGTTCACCGCGACCGCTGCGTCGGAAGAACATTTGCGCATCCTGCTGTCGCGCATGTACGAGTTCAACCGCTCGTGGTTGCCGGTGATGGACGCCGAACGCGTATTCCAGGGCGAAGTGACGCAAGAATCGATTGCGGCGTACCTGAGTTCGGGTCGTTCGCGTGGCGCCAAGACCAGCATTGTTTCACCGGCTGAAATAGCTTCCGCTTGAGCCCTGTAGCCGCTGCCGCAGACTGCGCCGGGTTGCGCAGCCTGCGGCAGCGGCTACAACCTGTTGTATCCAACACGAATCATGTTCTGAGCCATCACTGCATCGCCATTGATGGTGCTCCCCGCGTCCTTATGATGGTTCGCACGCCTCCCGCTGCGAGCCATCACCATGCCCCATGCCAAAACCCTCTACGACAAGCACATTGATGCGCACACCGTGTGCGCGCTCGATGATCAAGGTCACGTCTTGCTATACATAGACCGTCAGGTCATTAACGAATACACCAGCCCGCAAGCCTTCAGTGGTTTGCGTGAAGCCGGGCGCGAAGTGTGGCGCCCGGAAACCGCCCTGGCGGTGGTTGACCATGTGAACCCGACCGCCCCCGTGCGCGTGGCCGCCATGGCCGATGCAGGCGGCGCTTTGCAGGTGTCGTATCTGCAACAGAACTGCGAAAAGTTTGGCATCGAGCTGTTCGATGTGCTCGACCAGCGCCAGGGGATCGAACACGTTATCGCCCCCGAGCAAGGCTTCATCCTGCCCGGCATGATGATCGCCGCAGGCGACAGTCACACCACGACTTATGGCGCGCTGGGTGCCTTCGGCTTTGGTATCGGCACCTCTGAAATCGAGCACCTGCTGGCCACTCAGACACTGGTCTACAAACGTCTGAAAAGCATGCGAGTGACCGTCCAGGGCGCGCTGGGCCTGGGGCTGACGTCAAAAGACCTGATCATGGCCCTGATCGCCAAAATCGGCGCTTCAGGCGCCACCGGCTATGCCATTGAATTTACCGGCTCGACCATCGATGCATTGAGCGTCGAAGCGCGCATGACCATCTGCAACATGGCCGTGGAAGCCGGTGCCCGCGGTGCTTTTATGGCGCCCGATGACAAGGTGTACGCCTACCTCAAAGACAAACCCCGTGCCCCACAAGGCGAGTTGTGGGAACAAGCGGTTGAGCATTGGTGCCTGCTTTATAGCGACCCCGACGCGCAGTTCGATCAAGAGGTGCAAGTGGACGCCACTGACCTGCAACCGATGGTCACGTGGGGCACCAGCCCCGATCAGGCCGCCGCCATTGGCAGCCGCGTACCGGACCCGCAGGCGATCAGCGACTTGATCTTGCGTCAGGACATGCGCCGGGCCTTGAACTACATGGGCCTGGAGGCTGGCGCGCCGCTCAATGAAGTGGTGATCAGCCATGCCTTTATCGGTTCGTGCACCAACGCCCGCATTGAAGATTTACGTGACGCCGCACAGGTGGTGCGCGGCCAGAAAGTGGCCACGCATGTGCGGGCGATGATCGTGCCGGGGTCGACTCAGGTGCGTGATCAGGCCGAGGCCGAAGGGTTGGCCGCGATCTTTATCGACGCCGGTTTTGAGTGGCGCCAGTCCGGGTGCTCCATGTGCCTGGCCATGAATGATGACGTACTCGCCCCCGGCGACCGCTGCGCCTCCAGTACCAATCGCAACTTCGAAGGCCGCCAGGGCGCCGGGGCACGCACCCATTTGATGAGCCCGGCGATGGTCGCGGCCGCCGCCATTACCGGCCATCTGGTCGACGTTCGCCAACTGTCAGGGAGAGTCTGAGCATGCAACCTTTCACCACCGTCAGCGGCAAGGCAGCACCGATGCTCGCGGCCAACATCGATACCGATGTGATCATGCCCAAGCAGTTTCTTAAAGGCATTGATCGCAACGGACTGGATCGCGGTCTGTTTTTTGACCTGCGTTTCCTGCCTTCGGGCGAGCCGAACCCGGCGTTCGTCCTTAATCAGCCGGGCTGGCAAGAGGCACGCTTTTTAGTCACCGGGCCGAATTTTGGCTGTGGCTCCAGCCGTGAACATGCGGTCTGGGGATTGAAGCAACTCGGTATCCGGGCCTTGATTGGCAGCAGCTTTGCCGGGATCTTTTATGACAACTGCCAGCGTAACGGGGTGTTGGTGATTACCCTGGAAGAGGCGCAGGTGCAGGCGCTAGGGCACACTGTCAGCCACGCAGATATGGCTGAAATTGCCGTTGACCTGCCGAGCCAAAGCATTTGTCTGGCCGATGGTTCAACGGTTGAGTTCCAGATCGACGGCCTGCGTAAAACCGCGCTGTTGCAGGGGCTGGATGCCATTGGCAGCACCTTGCAACGCAGTCGGCAGATTCGCGAGTTCCAAGAGCGGCACTTGCAGGCCAACCCTTGGTTGAGCTGAAAAGCGCCCTCACGGCAGAGGTCACAAGCGCCCCAATTGCGTCTGCAAAAACTCCACACACACCCGCAGCTTGCCCGAGTTAGCCAGCCGTGTCGGGTACACCGCCCACACGTCAGCGCTTTGCCAGTATTCAGGCAGTACCTGCACCAACCTGCCCTGTTCCAGCAGTGGCCTGACATCCCACATCGAGCGCAGCAACACGCCACGCCCGTCCAGTGCCCACTGCAACACTATCTCGCCACTGTTAGACGACAACGGCCCGCTGACGCGCACGCTGGCTTCGCCTTCCGGGCCTTGCAGTTGCCAGATACCAAACGCGTTGTCGCGCTCTTTAAGCACCAGGCAATCGTGCTGCCCCAGGTCTTCCAGATGTTGAGGTACACCCCGGCGCTTGAGGTAGTCAGGGGAAGCGCACAACACGCGATTGTTGGTCACCAGCCGGCGCCCGATATGCTGGCCCGGAATGTCATCGCCCACATGAATCTCCAGATCGAAGCCTTCATGGACGATATTCACCACTCGATCAAACACGTCGAGGCGAATCTCCAGCTCGGGGTACTGCTCGGCCAGCAAGGAAATGGCAGGCGCCACATGGTTGCGGCCAAAACCGAAAGTACTGCATACGTGCAAGCGTCCACGCGGGGCCGAATGCGCTTCGGACAGCTCATCCTGTAGCTGCTGAACATCATCCAGAATCCGTACCGCCCAGCGCTGCACCCGCTCACCGTCATCGGTCAGCGCGATACGGCGGCTGGTGCGATGCAGCAAGCGACTGCCCAGGGTAGTTTCGAGAATTTGAATACGTTTGCTGACATAGGCTGGAGACAACCCCAGCTCTTCTGCCGCTGCGGCAAAGCCACCTTTGCGCACCACCGTGAGGAAGACCCGCAGGTCTTCAGGCAACGGCGCACTGTATTTTATTGGCGGCATGGTCATGAGCGGCTTGGCGGCAAGAGCGTACAGAATAGCTCAGCGCAGAAAAGGCAGCACATGTTCAAGCAGCAGTTCAGGGACTTCTTCGGCAATGTAGTGCCCGGACGGCAACGCCTGGCCACGCACATCGGTCGCGACTTTCTGCCATTCGCCAAGCGGGTCGAAACAACGCCCCACCGTGCCCTCCGCGCCCCACAACAGCAACACGGGCATATTCAAATACCGACCTGCGGCAATGTCCTCGCGGTCATGCTCAAGGTCAATCCCGGCGCTGGCACGATAGTCTTCGCAGATCCCCCGCGCCGCGCCCGGCAGTTTGATGCAGCGCACGTATTCAGCCAGCGCTTGGGCCGTAAACGGTTGCAAGCCCGCACTGCGGCTGCCCATCACGCTGAGCAGGTACTGTTCAGGATCGGCCTCGATAAGGCGTTCAGGCAACGGCGCCGGGCGAATCAAGAAGAACCAGTGCCAGTAAGCACGGGCAAAGGCCTCATTGGTTTGCGCGTACATGGCCAGCGTCGGCGCAATGTCGAGCATGACCAGGCGGTTAATCGCCTGCGGATGGTCCAGCGCCAGACGATGGGCAACTCGCGCGCCACGGTCATGGGCCAGTACCGAAAACTGCTCGAAACCCAGGCTGCTCATCAGCCTCAGCGAGTCACGGGCCATTTCACGCTTGCTGTAGTTGCTATGGTCGGCTACCGCTTCGGGCTTTTCACTGTCACCGTAGCCACGCAAATCGGCCACGACCACTGTGAAGTGCTCGGCCAATTGCCCGGCAACCTTGTGCCAGATCACGTGCGTCTGCGGGTGCCCGTGAATCAACAGCAACCCCGGCCCGTGACCGCCGACCCGGAAGGCAATCTGCACGCCATTGACCTGGCGCTGTACTGTGTTAAAACCGGCGAACATGAGGCTGCTCCTTCTAATGGTCAGCCCATGCTAGAGCTCCCAGATTCGGCGACAAGGGCCAAACCGTGGCGGCTTGATTCATGAAGTGTGGTACACCAGCTCGGCATCAAGGTCGGTGACTTAAATAGATCTCTCTACCCCCGGATCAAGGCTTTTGAAGTTCCGACTTGTTGAGTTGATCTCAAGCCTTTGCCTGAGCGCTTGCGCCCTCACCCTCCCTGAGCGGCAAGAAAATACAGGCGGTCAAACCTCCTCCTTCACGATTGCCAAGCACCAGGCTGCCCTTATGGCTGACGGCAATACGCCTGGCGATACTAAGCCCCAGTCCAAAACCGCCAGATTGATCATTGCGTGAGGTATCCGCACGTACGAACGGATCGGTGACTGAATGCAGAACAGATTGCGCTATACCAGGCCCGCGATCATTGACTCGCAATGTCACACCGCTTGACGAGCGCTCGACCTCAATCGTTATTTCCCGGGCATAGGCTTGCGCGTTCACCAGCAAATTCTGCAAGCAACGGTGCAGCAACACGCCGTTTGCGTAGATCATCCCGCCCCGGCCACTGACAGGCAATGGCTCGGCGGGTGTCGACAACTCGGTACACAGGTTGCGCAATACGCTGTCGAGATCAATAAACTGGCATGTGTGTTGGTTGGCACTCTGCAGATAGACGAGTACCTGAGTAATCATCTTGTCCATTTGATAAATGTTTTGCTTCAAGCGCTCACGCTGATCGAGATCGTTCAACCGCTCAATGCGTAAACGCATGCGGGTCAAGGGCGTTCGCAGATCGTGGGACACTGCCGCCAGAAAAAAACTCTGGTCATTGACCATCGCGACAATCTGTTTCTGCATGGTGTTAAACATCTGGGCGGCCTGGCGGACTTCCAGAGGCCCTTCAATCGCCAACGGCGTCTGATCAAGGTTATCGCCCAACGCATTGGCGGCGTCACTGAGCCGTTTTAGAGGGCGCAGGCACAGTCGCACAGCCAACCAGCACATCCCGATGACGCCGATAATGCGCACCACATAGACCCGCAGAATGTAGTCGGCAATTAACGCCCATGCTGACTCGCCGCTCCAGCCCTGCAACTCGTGCCCCTCGATGCTCAACCAATGACCATCGGCCAGGGGCACGGCGAAATCCACATGGGCGGTGGCCGTTTGCAGGCCAAAAAGGCTGCGCCAGACCAGCGGCTGACCGGATGCATCGGTCAGGTCGACCTCTATCATCTCAATCGCTGGCGCGTATCCCAACTCATACGCCAGTGCCTGTTTCAACAGCAAAGCCGTGCGTCGGGCCGCGCGATCATTGCCGGGTTGAGTATCGGGTTTCGTGGCCAGGCACCTGGCCGTGTAATTGGCCGGTGCTGTCTGGGGTTGCCCCGCAATGCAACTGTCTTGGTTAATCAATTGTGCCGTTCGGCTGGCCATCAACCGGACAGGCGCTTCGAGGACTTGCGCATAGCGCACGTCGAACCAGATGCTGCTCGACAACAATTGAATAGCCAGCGTGCCGCTGACCAGAATCAGCGTCAGTTGGCCGAACAGGGTTTTGGGCCACAGGCGCATCACCCCCCGCACCAGAGCATCGCGCACCTGGTTAAACCGCCGCTTCAGGGCTGTAGACACTTAGCAGGTAACCTTCATTACGCACGGTCAGTATCTGGACGTGCCCCTCCTTGAAATGCTGGCGCAGACGGCTGATGCACATGTCGATCGAGCGGTCGTCGGGCGAGTATTCTCGTCCCATCGCACTGAGTGTCAATTGATCACGCGACAACACTTGTTCACGGGCCTGGAGCAAATCACGCAACACCCTGAAGTCGGAGCGCGGCAAGGTCAGGGTCTGGCCACCCGGGGTGTGTAACAGGCGCTTTACATAATCGAGGCGATAGCCGACGAAGTCGCGGTGGGTCGTGACCGGGCGATCCGCGATGGGCTCGGCCCGTGCTTGCCGGCGCAGCACCGCCTTGATTCTGGCCACCAGCTCACGGGGCTCGAAAGGCTTGGTCAAATAATCATCGGCGCCTACCTCCAGGCCAATGATGCGATCCAGCGCTGATCCCTTGGCGGAAAGCATGATCACGCTAAGGCCGGGGCGCGATTGAAGCTGGCGACACAGACTCAGGCCGTCTTCTCCCGGCAGCATGACGTCCAGCACGACCAGATCGACAGCCTGGCGCTCCAACTGCGCCCACATCTCAAGGCCATCGGCTGCTGCCAGCACATGGTCGCCGTTCTCACTCAGGTAATCACATAACAACTCGCGAATTTCATCATCGTCATCCACCACCAACAGCGTTTTGGCGGCCACGGGAGGTTTTGACGTGGGTAAAACATGGCGCTCATTACATTCCATTACATACCCACACATATCCGTAATAGTGCCTGGCGGCGTGATACCTAAAATGCTACCAAACATTATCTGCAAATACGAAGTATTACCAATGACAACGCAGGGCATGATGACGGATCTCTCAGCACGACCTTTGATGCTAACCACCCCGGCTCGCCGAAATGCACCCCGCAACCAGGCCGCGCTCATGGCCGCTATCAGCCTCAGCGCCATGGTCGGCTTGGCCAGCCAACCGGCAATAGCGGGGACGATTGAACTGGACACCCTGAATGTCGAAGGTACCCAGCCATCAGCCGATGAAAACACCGGCCAACTGGGTTACACCGTCAAGAGCACCACCAGTTCCACGGGCATGAAACTCACCCCGCGCCAAACGCCACAATCGGTCACCACCATCACCCAGGAACAAATGGCAGACCGCCAGATCACCAATATCGAGCAAGTGCTGGACAGCGCACCCGGCGTCACCATGAGCAAGTCAGAAGTGGGCGGACGCACCGAGTACCGCGCACGCGGCTATCCGATTACCAACTGGAAAACCGACGGCCTGCAGTTTCAGGGCGGCTCGGACTTCAGTGGCGCAGGCAGCTCGCTGAACATGGATATGTACGAGCGTATCGACATCGTACGCGGTGCCAATGGCCTGCTGGGCGGCACCGGCGACCCATCGGCCACCGTCAACCTGATCCGCAAACGCCCTGGCTACGAGTTCGGCGGCAGTGCATACGCCACCTATGGCAGTTGGGACAAGCGACGCCTGGGCGCTGACCTGAACCTGCCCTTGTCTGAAGATGGCCGATTGCGCTCTCGCCTGGTCATGACGCAAGAGGACGCCAACTCTTTCCGCGATCAACAGTCCGAGCGTTCACGGGCCGCGCTGGCCAATGTCGAGTTTGACCTGACGGATGCCACGACCCTCGGTGCCGGCTATCAATATGAGTACTACAAGATCGTGGGCGGCGGCTGGGGCGCGAACATCCCTATCTGGTACGGCGATGGCAGTAAAACAAGCCTGCCGCGCAGCACCAACGTGGTGCCCAGCTGGAGTTTTGGCGAGTACACCACGCGTACAGCGTTCGGCTCGCTGGAGCATCGTTTTGATAATGACTGGACGCTCAACGTCAAAGCGGCGCAAAGCACCACCGATGCGTTGAATCACCGCGGGCTGGCCAAGGTCAACTCCATAGGTGGCGGCGCATTCGGCGGTTACTGGAACCAGGATGGTACCGGGGCCATTCTCAATGGCCTGCACAGCTCCACCGACACGACCCAGCAATCGGCACAAGTCGACGTGACCGGACCTTTCAGCCTGTTCGGACGCACCCACCAGGCCATGTTCGGCTACAACGACAGTCGCACCGTCGCCTGGTCACCTCAATATCGTTGCAATATGGTCAGCGATGACCGCACCAGCCCTAGCGCGCTGGGGTGCCAGTTCCGGGCAAACAACGGTTTCCCGATTACCGACTGGCACAACGGGGTCGATAGCGACTACCGGATCAACGCTTACAAAACCGGCCTGCACAGCAAAACCACCACCCGCCTGCAAGGCATGTATGCGGCCACCCGCCTGAGTATTACCGACCCGTTGTCGGTGATCCTGGGCGCGCGCATCAGCGATTACAGCAGCACCACGGTGTCGACCGCCGGAGTGCGCAGCAATCAGCAACAAAACGGTATCGTCACGCCTTACCTGGGGGCGGTGTATGACCTCAACGACACCTACTCGCTGTACGCCAGCTACACCGATATCTTCAACCCGCAAAGCGAAGAAAACGCCAGCGGCAACAAGCTCGAGCCGATTCGCGGCCAGAGTTATGAAACCGGTATTAAAGGAGAATGGTTTGACGGTCAGGTCAATGCGCAAGCGGCCTACTTCCTGACCCGCCAGGAAAACAAGGCAGTGACCGATGGCGCCAACCTGACGCCCACCGGAGCCCAGGCCTACACGACCGGCACCGGCGTAGAGACAGAAGGTATCGACCTCGAAGTCTCCGGCGCGTTGACGCCCAACTGGAATGTCTACGGTGGCTACACCTATCTGCACTTTCGTCGCCTTAACGCCGACGGCCAAAGTGACCCGTCGCACCTGTTCAAGGCTTCAACCACCTACCGCCTGTCGGGTGCTCTTGATCGCTTGACCGTGGGTACCGGTGTCACCGCGCAAACCAGCATTCGCGCCACCTCTACTCCGGCAGGCATTCCCACAGACGGTGTGAGCCGCGGCCCCACCGATGTGACCTGGGCAGGTTATGCCATCTGGAGCGCAATGGCCAAATACGACCTCACCGAAGATACGGCCGTTACCCTGAACGCCAACAACCTCTTCGACAAAACCTACTACACCCGCTACGGCTTCTACGCTGGCGCCATATACGGTGATCCGCGCAGCCTGTCGTTGACCCTGAGTACTGCATTTTGAGACCTGGCCTGTTCCTTCCCCCAAGGTAAGCCCTGCTTCAACATGCAACTACCGAAGCCCGCCCAATGGCGGGCTTCGTCTGTTTGGCAACGGCCAAAAAAGCCACTGGGGGAACATCACACCGTCATCAAGGTCGGTTACTTAAATGGCTCACTTTGGCCCCACGACGAAGGCTTATAAAATTGCGACATTTTTTGTTGATCTAAGCGCAGTCACGCCCTAAAGTTCGCGCCGAACATCCATGCTGGAAACGATCCATCCGGCTCAAGTACTGACGACGAGACAGCAAGGTCCATTTACCTTATTTGCTTTCGGCGGACATGCCTTGGGAAGTAGGCGAACCAAAGTGGGGATACGGAGGATGTTCAGCTGCACCCATTTATTGATGACGTTTGCCACAGGAGTTCCCCAGCATGTCGATCCAGGTCGAAGACTATTACGCGCGCGACACCTTCAACAAAATGAAGGCGTTCGCTGACACCCAGGAAACACCGTTCGTGGTGATCGATACCGCCATGATCAGCAAGGCTTACGATGACCTGCGCGCAGGCTTCGAATTCGCCAAGGTGTATTACGCGGTGAAGGCCAACCCGGCCGTCGAAATCATTGATCTGCTGCGCGACAAAGGTTCGAGCTTCGATATCGCGTCGATCTATGAGCTGGATAAAGTCATGGACCGCGGCGTCAGCCCGGACCGCATCAGCTACGGCAACACCATCAAGAAATCCAAAGACATTCGTTATTTCTACGAGAAAGGCGTGCGTCTGTTTTCCACCGACTCCGAAGCCGACTTGCGCAACATTGCCAAGGCCGCACCGGGCGCCAAGATTTACGTGCGCATCCTTACCGAAGGTTCGACCACCGCTGACTGGCCTCTGTCGCGAAAATTCGGCTGCCAGACCGATATGGCCATGGACCTGCTGATTCTGGCCCGTGACCTGGGCCTGGTGCCTTACGGCATTTCGTTCCACGTAGGTTCGCAGCAACGTGACATTAGCGTGTGGGACGCAGCCATCGCCAAGGTCAAGGTGATCTTCGAGCGTCTGAAAGAAGAAGACGGCATCGTCCTCAAGCTGATCAACATGGGCGGCGGCTTCCCGGCCAACTACATCACCCGTACCAACAGCCTGGAAACCTACGCCGAAGAAATCATTCGTTTCCTGAAAGAAGACTTCGGTGACGACCTGCCAGAAATCATTCTGGAACCGGGCCGTTCGCTGATCGCCAACGCAGGCATCCTGGTCAGTGAAGTGGTTTTGGTCGCACGTAAATCGCGCACCGCCGTCGAGCGTTGGGTGTATACCGATGTGGGCAAATTCTCTGGTCTGATCGAAACCATGGACGAAGCCATCAAGTTCCCGATCTGGACTGAAAAGAAAGGCGAGATGGAAGAAGTGGTCATCGCCGGCCCAACCTGTGACAGCGCCGACATCATGTACGAAAACTACAAATACGGCCTGCCCCTGAACCTGGCCATCGGCGATCGCCTGTACTGGTTGTCGACCGGTGCCTATACCACCAGCTACAGCGCCGTTGAGTTCAATGGCTTCCCGCCGCTGAAATCGTTCTACCTGTAACAACTGGCCCCCCGCGCAAGCGTGCGGGGGGCAGCCCCTATCGGCTGATGTGCCGTAAGAAACGCAGAAAACCCGCCAGCTCTGCCGAGGCTTGCACCATCGAGTGCTCATTTGCATCAATGGCTGCATTGACCCGAGTGGAAAACACGGTCAACCCGTTGGCAATCCGCTTCATGTTGTCGACCCAGTACGCCCGCGCTTCAACCAGCTCTGCGTGACGCCTTATTTTTTCAGCGCGCTCCTTGAGCACGCGCCTGTCTGACTTGTCCCTGGATTTACGCATGCTCAAATCAGCCAGTTTGTCGGTGATTTTGTTGCGTGCTTCAATCAGCGAAAACATCCTGTACCCACTGTCAATAAAACCCAGGTACTGCGTTATACGCTCAATGGCGGCAGTCACCACATCCGCCTCGACCTTTCCCACTGCAGCTGTTGTCACAAGTACCTGAATTTGTTCAATACCAGGCAGCAAATCCCTTGCATGATCAAGCCAGGTCCTGGACTGAAGGATCTCCAGAGCCGCGACGACAACCTGTTTGTCCGCACGCAATTGATCTTCTTCCAGTTGCAGCGTAATCGCCTGTTGCTCCAGTTCATCCAGCCTGGCCACGTCATACGCCAGCAGCGGATCGGAATAGTGTTCGAGATTCAGTCCCTCGCCTTCGGCAGTACGCAATGCTATTTGCGCTTTGGCCGCCGCAACAGCACTCACCAGGCGCCGGCTTCGCTGAGTGAAAGTTTCATTCAGAATATGGATTGCAGAGGTGCGAGCCTCAGGCGTTAATGGGCCATGAGTGTGAATGGCTGCCCATTGTTCCGCCAGTTCATCAAAACCCGCACTGTCCACCATTACTTCAAGGCTACGCACCTTGTCGACAATACTGCGCGCACCACGACTCAAGCATCTGGCCGCCAGGCTTAAACGCTCCTGCAACGATGGAATAAAATCGTATTCATGACTGACCGCCACTGCATTAAACTTTTTTAGCCCGCTGAAAACACCTGGCATATCAGGGGTTTCATACTCCACTTCATCGACGCCCGCATTCATATTGTGACTTCCTTTTCAAATACGCTTTTCAATAATCTCATTAAATGCATTGGATATTTGCACGCTGTAATCCTTAACACGCTTCCACGGATTCAGCAGCTGTGCAAAATCAACTTTAAGTTTGTATAAGCGACCAAAAGAATCCACGCACCCCAATTCATGATCAACTTCATCCAGGTAGTTACTTATATAGCTCCATACTTGCGCCAGACGCTTGGCGCCCTCTTCTGCTCCCAGCATGCGACTGCGCAAGTCGGTAAAACGCTGCTGGGTGGCATCCAGCACCATCGCGAGTTGCTCTTGCTCCTGGCTGCCTTGCCTGGCAATGTCACGCTCGGCAATCAGTTTGTTTTTTCGTGTGCGTATTGCTTCGGCCTTTACCCCGAATATCCCGCCTGTGACAGCCAAGCCGATAGGCCCCAGAAAAATCCCTGAGTGCCCGTACAAAACCTGAGACCTGTAATCCCTTATCAATCGCTCGATTTCGCTGTCCAGCTCTTTGATGCGCGCAGTCAGTGTTTCACGGTCCCTGGAAAGGCCCGCTTTGGCATAGGCATCCAGTTTGGCATTGACTTCATGAGTCAATTCATCGGACAGGACGCGCTCAAACTCGGCCGCCAATGCCCCCACTGCGTAGGCTCTTTTTATATAGGAATCGGTGCTGCTTTTGATCGACTTTACATGTTCGCGCATGATGGTGACTGCCTTGAGTTCTGTAGAGCTAAGCCCATCAGCCAACTGCGCGGTTTCCGCGGCCGTCAGATCGTCCAGCCCACCAGAGAACAGCCGATCGGAATCCAGCCTGTTTATTAATTCAATGATGCCATTGGCATGGGTAATGAAACTGTCCGAGAACCGGTTCAGTTGGCGAGCAAGTTCCTTTGTTTCCCGCTCGAGCGCCGACCAGCTGCCGGCATGCTGCACGACGCGTTGATGAAAAGACTGAATACTGGCGGGTTCTAGCCCCGGAATACTTGTAGTGTCCAGACCAAACCAGGCCACAATCTTGTTGTAGTCCACGGGTAACTTGCGTGACTCACTCACATAGGCTCGAACACTGTGAATATCACTGCGCCGGATAATAAAACCCAATTCTTCCTTTGAAACAGCGGAATCTTTTTCACCGGCCAGCATTTGAATATAATGCGATGGCAAATAGATAGCCGCTTCCAGAGCGCTCATTTTCTCAAGCGATCTGGCCTCCTCAGCACTGTTGCTGAACGCCTTATTATCAACCTGCATATTAATTCCCTTTAAAAAATGATCCTGTTCGAACAGCATCACTTCTCAAAGAGCATCCATCAATAACAGAACTACCCGAGTACCTGTAAGACCGGGACAAAAATAAAAATGAATAATTACCCGAATAAACAGTTATTGGCTAGGACACGCTTGAAAGCCGCGTACGAGCATTAACTTTGACGGTGTAATCACGGTCAGCCGTTGTTGCCCTGCAAGGCATCGATACGCACTTGCCAGGCAGCGCTCAGTGCCCGGATACGGGGTTCCCGAGCCTCTAGCAGGGTGCCCAGGGTCACCCGCAAGAAGTTCAGATTGCCGCCATTCAGAGCACGCTCGAACCAGCGCAACGCGTCATCAATATTGCCGTCTTCGGCCAGTACCGAGGCATGGCTGAACTGGCCACGAAAATCACCGCCGCGTGCCGAGCGCTCGTACCAGAGACAGGCCTCGGCTTTGTCGGCCGGGCAATGCTCGCCTTCTTCGAGGTAACGCCCCAGCAGGTTCATCGACTTGGCATGGCCCGCCTGTGCCGCCACCCGGTACAGCTGGTACGCCGCGTTCTGGTCTTGGGTTACGCCGCGACCGGTAGCGAGCAAGTTGGCGTAGTTGTAGAGCGCCCAATCCAGTCCAGCTTCAGCGGCTTGTCGATATTCCAGGCTTGCCAGGGTGCAGTCGACGGGCCCGCCCCAACCATGCTCCCAGCAGCGACCCAGCATGTTGCGGGCCATCAAGTGGCCGGCATTGGCCGCAATCTGAAACCAGCGCTTGGCCAGCACCGGGTCGCGCTCGATGCCCTGGCCGTCGAGCAGGATCTGCCCCAGCAACGCCTGACCATCGACGATGCCCTCTTTGGCCGCCATCAAAATGGCCTGGGCCGCTTTGGCCGGGTTCTCGCTCAACATGGCGCTCAGCTGGTCACCATTGAGTACTTCTTCGCGGCGTAATTGAAAGCTCATGAATTACACCTCGGCCCATCGACGCAACAGGTTGTGATAAGTGCCGGTGAGCTGGATCAGCGAAGGATGATCAGGAACGTCACGGGTCAGTTGCTGGATCGCGCCGTCCATTTCAAACAGCAACGTGCGCTGACTGTCCTCGCGTACCAGGCTCTGAGTCCAGAAGAACGACGCAAAACGTGCCCCACGGGTAACGGCATTGACCTTGTGCAAACTGGTACCGGGGTACAAGACCATATCGCCAGCAGGCAGTTTGACCTGCTGCACACCATAGGTGTCCTGAATCACCAGTTCGCCGCCGTCGTACTCCTCGGGGTCACTGAAAAACAGGGTCGCCGACAGATCAGTACGCACCCGTTCAGGGCTGCCCTTGGGCTGGCGCACGGCATTGTCGATATGGAAGTCGAAACTGCCGCCCCCGGTGTAGCAGTTCACCAACGGCGGGAAGACCTTGTGTGGCAGGGCCGCCGACATATACAGCGGATTTTTCCACAGCCTGTCTACCATCGCCGCGCCGATCTCCTTGGCGAGGGGATGGTCTTCGGGCAGTTGCAGATTGTGCTTGGCCTTGGCCGATTGAAAGCCGGCGGTGATTTTACCGTCAGCCCATTGCGTCTGCTGCAGCGCCTCACGGATGCGCTGCACCTCTTCACGGGAGAACAAGCCGGGGATATGCAGCAACATGACGCAATACCTGATAGCAAAGGGATGGCAATGGTATTGATTCTTATTGTCTATGTAAAACTTTGTTAAGAGACCTGTAGACGAACGAGTGTGAAAAAACCGTAAAGGCAATTTGTAAAGAATGTAAATTCAGCGCAAATAGTAATGCCTCTCAATTGATAGTCAGAATTGTTTGCCATATATTTCGCGGCTCAAATTCTGGGGGAAGGGATCTTCAAATGTCGCGCCAACAAATAAAAATACCCGTCAGCTCACCGCGTTTACTGGCTTCGGCCATCGGTGTCGCGATTACCGCGACCTCGGCAGGCCATATGGTTCAGGCTGCCGAGAGCACTGACAGCAAGGCACAGGGCAGCAGTATTTCCCTTGGCGCGACCACAGTTACCGGTGAACAGACCGAGCAGTCTTATCAAACCGAAAAAGCCAGCTCCCAAAAATACACAGCGCCCCTGGTAGATACCCCGCGCTCTGTCACCGTGATCCCACAGCAAGTGCTGCAGGACACCGCAGCCACTTCGCTGCAGGATGCATTGCGCACCGTACCGGGCATCACCTTCGGCGCAGGCGAAGGCGGCAACCCACAGGGCGACCGTCCATTTATCCGTGGTTTTGACGCACAATCCGATATGTATCTGGACGGCGTGCGCGATGCTGGCGGCCAGACCCGGGAAATCTTCGACATCGAATCGATCGAAGTCAGCAAAGGCCCGAACTCCACCTTTGGTGGTCGTGGCTCGGCTGGCGGCAGCCTGAACATGGTGAGCAAGACCGCCAAGGCGGGTGACTTCCTCAACGGCGGCTTCACCTATGGCTCCGACCAGACCCGCCGCTACACCCTGGATGTAAACCGCCAGTTCCTGGACACCGCAGCGTTCCGCCTGAACCTGATGAGCCACGAGCAGAATGTCGCTGGCCGTGAGTCGGTCAACTACGACCGCTGGGGCGTAGCGCCATCGCTGACCTTCGGCCTGGGCACTGAAAACCGCCTGAACGTCAGCTATTACCACCTGGAAAGCAACGACCTGCCGGACTCGGGCATTCCATACGGCTACAGCAACAGCTCCAAGACCGCTGTTCACGCCCACGACAAACCGGACGATGGCGGCGACAGCAAAAACTTCTACGGCTTGAAAGACCGTGACTTCCGCAAGACCCGCGTGGACATCAGCACCATCTCGTTCGAGCATGACTTCAACGATGCGATGACCCTGAAAAACACCTTCCGTCACGGCAACACCGGCCAGGACTACATTCTCACCCAGCCGGACGACAGCCAGCACAACGTCAACCAGTACGGTACCGTATGGCGTCGCGCCAACACCCGGGTTTCGACCACTGAAACCACTACCAACCAGACCGATCTGTTCGGCAACTTCCAGGTCATGGGTTTCAAGAACAACTACTCCACAGGTGTTGAATTCACTCGTGAAGAGACTCGGGCCAGCAGCTACAACGTATATGGTCCAGATGGTCTGATTCAGGGCAATCCAAAACCTAACGGATGCACGCCTAGCATGGTAGGCAATAGTGGCGGCGTATGCACCTCGCTTGATAACCCTAACCCGAATGATGTCTGGGGTGGCTCCGAATCACGCAACTACTACGGCACCAACACCGTGGGTGTGACCAAAGCTGCCTACGTGTTCGACACCATCGAGCTGGATCCGAAGTGGCTGTTGAACGCCGGCCTGCGTTACGACGCATTCAGCACCACCGCCAATACCAATGCGGCGAGCGGTCGTACCAAAGCCTCAAACGACAGCCATTTCTTCAACTGGCAGACCGGCCTGGTCTGGAAGCCACTGGATAACGGCAGCGTTTACCTGTCCTACGCGACCTCGGCTACCCCGCCAGGCGGCGTGGTGGGTGAAGGGGTCGAAGGTAACGGCATACCTGCTCCAGGCAGCGGTATCACCAGCGACCTGAAGCCGGAAGAAACCGTCAACTACGAACTGGGCACCAAGTGGGACGTGTTCCACGATCGTCTGTCGCTGACTGCAGCCATCTTCCGTACCGAGAAAAAGAACACTCGCGTCCTGACTGACTCGTTCACCTACGAAAACGCCGGTGAATCCCGCGTTGACGGTCTGGAACTGTCGGCCAGCGGTAAAATCACTGACAAATGGCAAGTGTTTGCAGGCTACAGCTACCTGAAAAGCGAGCTGGTTGATCCAGGCCAGAAAGCCAACCGTAACGGCACTATCAATACCGCAGCGGTTTCGGACAAAGGCAACGAAATGCCGAACACCCCGAAAAACAGCTTCAGCCTGTGGACAACCTATGAAGTGATGCCAAAGCTGACCATCGGCGGCGGCGCGTTCTATGTTGACGAAGTCTACGGCGACACGGCCAACACCGTTTACGTGCCGGCTTACACTCGCTACGACGCAATGGCCAGCTACAAGCTGACCAAAAATATCGACCTGCAACTGAACGTACAAAACCTGACCGACAAGACCTACTACGACAAAGCCTACGCTGCGCATTTCGCCAGCCAGGCAGCGGGCCGTACTGCCCTGTTGACCACCAGCTTCCACTTCTAACTCGAAGTTGAGCTGAACCAAGCCCCGTCCATTCAATGGTCGGGGCTTTTGTGTGTAAAAAGACGTACACGGCATACTGCGCCGTGATGAATTCAATTGAGCAAGCAAGGCGGTCGTTGTGTTCAAGAAAACACTGTTTCAGCTGCACTGGTTTTTCGGCATAACCGCCGGGCTGGTTCTGGCCCTGATGGGGATAACCGGTGCCACGGTGTCGTTTCAGGACGAGCTGCTGAACTTGCTCAACCCTTCAGTGCTCAAGGTCGAGAAACTCGACAGCGGCGTGCTGCCACCGGCCGAGCTGGTGCGCAGGGTCGAGGCCACCGAGGGCAAGCAAGTCGCCATGCTCTGGGTGGGCGTGGACAGCGGCACCGCTGCACGCATCTTCTTCACCCCGCCACCGGGCGAGCGTCGTGGCCAGTTGCGTTATGTTGACCCCTATACCGGTACCTATCAGGGCGAGGCCAACGGCCAGGGCTTTTTCGACCTGATGCTGCAATTGCACCGTTTCCTGGCCATGGGCCAGAGCGGTCGCCAGATCACCGGCGCCTGCACCCTGATGCTGGTGTTCTTCTGCCTGTCGGGCCTGTACCTGCGCTGGCCGCGCCAGGCGCTTAACTGGCGCACCTGGCTGACCCTGGACTGGGCGAAAAAAGGTCGCAGCTTCAACTGGGACCTGCACGCCGTGGCGGGCACCTGGTGTATGGTCTTTTATCTGCTGGCCGCACTGACCGGCTTGTCGTGGTCCTATGAGTGGTACAACCAGGGCCTGCAAAAACTCCTGTCCGATGCCCCGAGCGGCGAGCAGCGCCAGGGCGGCGGTCGCGGCCCCCGTGGTCAGGGC
>NZ_WIWL01000165.1:0-202 GCF_009600105.1 Pseudomonas sp. FSL R10-0056 | reverse complement strand
GTGATTAGCTCAGCTGGGAGAGCATCTGCCTTACAAGCAGAGGGTCGGCGGTTCGATCCCGTCATCACCCACCACTTCTTGAGATTCTCGCAAGAGAAAGGTCGTTCCGAAAGGAGCTACCACCGACGCGCAGCGGTAGTTCAGTCGGTTAGAATACCGGCCTGTCACGCCGGGGGTCGCGGGTTCGAGTCCCGTCCGCTGC
>NZ_WIWL01000164.1:0-204 GCF_009600105.1 Pseudomonas sp. FSL R10-0056 | reverse complement strand
TTGGTGGAGCTAAACGGGATCGAACCGTTGACCTCTTGCATGCCATGCAAGCGCTCTCCCAGCTGAGCTATAGCCCCGATTTATCGCCTGGCGGCGGAGCATCACCGAAGTGCTGCTTCTGTAAAACTGGCGTCCCCTAGGGGACTCGAACCCCTGTTACCGCCGTGAAAGGGCGGTGTCCTAGGCCACTAGACGAAGGGGACA
>NZ_WIWL01000163.1:0-204 GCF_009600105.1 Pseudomonas sp. FSL R10-0056 | reverse complement strand
TCGGCGATGCATCGTTTCACTACTGAGTTCGGGATGGGATCAGGTGGTTCCAATGCTCTATGGTCGTCAAGAAATTCTGTGGCAGATCCGTTATCAAAACGTGCCTGCGAAAACTTGGGACTTCTATAAAAACAAAATCCCCGTCTGCGTGAGCAGACAGGGATTTTGGAATTTAATCTTGACGATGACCTACTCTCACATGGG
>NZ_WIWL01000162.1:0-206 GCF_009600105.1 Pseudomonas sp. FSL R10-0056 | reverse complement strand
TGCATCGCAGGCAAGCCAGCTCCCACAGGTTTTGTGGCGCCCTCAAGGCCTGATGCTGGCCAGCTCTCGGCAAACGCCGCCCTGAAACTGTGGGAGCGGGCTTGCTCGCGATGGTATCACCGCGATTGACCTGCCAGACCCTATCGCCTGCATCGCAGGCAAGCCAGCTCCCACAGGTTTTGTGGCGCCCTCAAGGCCTGATGCTG